>NZ_KV817269.1:166028-274080 GCF_001814605.1 Corynebacterium sp. HMSC074C01
CCGGTAACACGGGTTCAAATCCCGTACGGGGTACAAATAAAGAGGGCGGCAAGCTTTATTGCTTACCGCCCTCTTTTGTGATCGGGGTACGGGGTTAGCGGTCTGGGCTCTAGACAATTAGGACTTCAGCGTTATTGCCGCCCGTGCAGCGAATGACCTCGTGCTCATCGATGTTGCACGTCAGTGAGTAGTTCTGCTGTGTGACCGAGCTGTTGACGGTTACCTGTGCGGGGATATAGGCGCGGAGGTCATCTTGGGAGCTTGGGGCTAAAGTCATCAAGCGGCCGGCTGTGGAGCGCGCAAAATCGCAACTAGTGTTTGCGCCGGCCATGACGAAGGCGATGTTATAGCCATCGCCCATCTGGCACACCGTGGCGGGTGTGCCGTGAACGTTGACTGCTGCACCGTTGGCCTCGCCTTGGGGGAGCTGTCCGGAAAGGCTGTTGTAGGTGGCCATCTTTGCAGCCTGAGTGGTCTGGTGCTGGCCTGCGCCTGGTTGGGCTCCTTGCACACCCTGCGCTTGAGTATCCGGCTGCTGAGGCTGGCTCGCAGGCTGATCGGCTGCGGTGCCGGGCATTGTCGGTTCGGGGCCGGATGGGGCTCCTTCGTCGGCGGAGTCAGGAACGTGAAGTTCAGCGTCATCATTGAGCGGCTGAAAGGCCGGGTATGTGTTCTCGAAAGTTGGCTCACCCGATACTTCGCCCGGGCCTGACGATGCCGCCATGTCGGATGACGTGGAGCATCCAACCGTTAGAACGCCAGCGGTGGCTATGGCTGCAAAAACTGCGACGGGACGGAGGGAGCGCGTGGAAGTCATAAGACCCACCCTAACGGGATGTACCGAGGTGTGCTGGAGAAAACGGGGAGAGCTGCCCAAGCCCGGCATCGTGGGTGCGGGCTAGGCAGCTCAGAAAAATGGAATCCGGAGTGCTTTTAGTGGCAATCCCAGTGGCCATCGTGCGCTGCGTGGCGGTGGCCATCGTGCAGATAGTCCACGTGATCGCCGTGCGGGATCGCTACGTGGCCGCAGCCTTCGCCGTGCTCGTGGTCGTGGCCCTCGTGAACGGTGTGCTCGGATGCCTCGCACTCGTCCCAGTGGCCTTCATGCTCGCGGTGGATGTGGCCATCGTGGGCGTAGTCAGTGTGATCGCCGTGCGGGAATGCGACGTGGCCGCAGCCTTCGCCGTGGGTGTGCGTGTGCTCGTCGTGAATGGTGTGGGTCATGACTCCTCCTTGAAAGGCTGTGAATTTTCAATCAGTTTTCAGTAACTGTCATTGTCAGTAAAGCGTGTTTTCAACTCGGTTTCAATAGTGGGGGTACTAGGGGGTGTTAGTAGAGTGACGTGCGGGGCGTGAGGTGTATGTGAGGCGAAACAGGCTAGAGTGAAAGCATGATGAATAAGTCTCCTCAGCGTCGCCTTTCGCTTTTTGCTTCCGGCCTTGGTTCCGTGGTTGGTGCATGCTCGCTAGCCATTGCTCTTGCTACCCCCGCAATGGCTGCCGAGGGTGTGCCGGTGAGGCAGGGGCAAAAGGTTGCTGCTGCTGATGGCACCTTGTGCAGTGTCGGCTATGTTGAGGCTAGCCGGGCGTGGACCTCGGCCCACTGCGGTCTCAACGGGGAGCAGATGTATAACGAAGTGGGCCAGCACGTAGGAACCTTGCGTTGGTTCAAGTCTTCCGGGGCGGCAGGGCATGACTTGGCCTATATTCAGTTCGCCGGCGGAACGTACTCGGCCGGAAACCCCCTCACTGGGGATGGCATGGCGCCGGTTCCGGGCGAAGGTGCAACTGTGTGTTTCGACGGGCAGTCTGCGCCCCGGCAGTGTGGTACTGCCGTCCGTGGGCCGGGTCTCTTCCCCGGAATGAACTATGCGGTCGATGTGTCGCTGGCCCCGGGGGATAGTGGCGGGGCGGTCTCTGTTCCGGGTCAGCCGGGCGTGGTGGGTATTTATCAGGGGATTACCCAGACCAATCGAGAAGGCCGGACGGTAATTTTCTCAAACTATGCACGGATGCCACACGCGGATGAACTGGCGCGCCTGCCGCATCAAGGTTGGGTACCGCGACGTCCCAACCGGGAACCGGGAAATCCAATCCGGGTGGTGCAGGAAAAGGGTGAGGCGTTGTCCTCGACAAGCAGCGCGGGCCCAGAAGGACTGCGTGGCCTCGCAATGTATTTTGGTTTGAGTATTTAGAGGTATCTGGAGTGTCTGGGGCCGGAGTTTGCAGGCCTAGCCGTCGGCGTTCTTAGCGGTTGCCGTTGTTCGGGGATCCGCTGGAAAGGGCTGCACTCAGACGGTTAGAAGCGCTAACCAGTACGTCAGCAAATTTCTCCGCTGGGGAGGGACGGAAGCGCTCGGCCGAACCGGAGATGGAAAGTACGGCGATGAAGTTTCCGGCGCCGTCGAAGACGGGCGCGGAGACGGAAGCGAGGTTTGACTCGCGTTCTTCGATGGATTCGGAATAACCGTTGGTGCGAGCGAGTTCGACATCGTGCTCGCTGAAAATGGCATCCTCAACGTGTACATCCGAAAAGGCTGCGAAGATTCTAGCGGCGGAGCCTGAGGTGAGCGGGAGCTGGCGGCCTACAGGGACCACGTTGTGGAGTCCAATTTCCGGCTCACGCGTGGCGATGCATGTACGGGTGGTGCCGGAGAGTTCGTAAAGCTGGACGGATTCGCCTGTGGCGTCAAGAAGCTCCTCCATAATCGGGCCGGCGGTTTCGATGATCCGATCCCTGTTGCCGGGAAGGGCAGGGCCCGCGCCCCACTTTCCATCCGGGGTGCGGGTAAGAATTCGGTGCGCCTCGAGCGCTGTGGCGAGACGGTGTGCGGTTGCCCGGGGTAGGCCGGTAGTCTCACAAAGTTCGTTGAGTGTAGAAGGTTGGTTGGTCGCGGCCATCATGATGGCTACGGCGCGATCCAATACCTTAATTCCTGATACTGCGCTATACTCTCCCATATAATGAAATCTACGTCCCATTAATTGAGATTTCAAGTGGAGAGGTACATGACTGAGAAACTGACACTCGCAGAGAAGGTATGGCGCGACCATGTCGTGCGCAAGGGAGAGAACGGCGAGCCCGATCTTCTTTATATTGATTTCCAGCTCCTGCATGAAGTTACCAGCCCGCAGGCCTTCGACGGTCTTCGCCTGGCCGGACGCACGATGCGCCACCCGGAGCTGCACCTGGCTACTGAAGACCATAATGTTCCGACGGTGGGAATTAAGACCGGCAACCTTTTAGAAATCAAAGATGAGGTCTCTCGCACGCAGGTGTCCACGCTGCGCAAGAACTGTGAGGAGTTCGGCGTGCGTCTGCATTCGATGGGTGATGCTCAGCAAGGCATCGTTCACACCGTAGGCCCGCAGCTGGGAATTACCCAGCCCGGCATGACCATTGTGTGCGGTGACTCGCACACGTCGACGCACGGTGCCTTCGGCTCTATTGCTATGGGTATCGGTACCTCTGAGGTGGAGCACGTCATGGCCACCCAGACGCTTTCGCTCAAGCCCTTTAAGACGATGGCCATTGAGGTTAGCGGTGAGCTGGCGGAAGGCGTTTCCGCCAAGGACTTGATTCTGGCGATCATTGCCAAGATTGGCACCGGCGGCGGCCAGGGCCACATCATCGAATACCGTGGTGAGGCCATTCGCAAAATGTCGATGGAAGCCCGCATGACCATCTGCAACATGTCCATCGAAGCTGGCGCCCGCGCCGGCATGGTGGCTCCGGATGAGACCACTTTTGAATACGTCAAGGGCCGTGAATTCGCACCGCAAGGAGAAGACTGGGATGCGGCCGTCGAGTACTGGAAGACTCTGCCGACCGACGAGGGCGCCGAGTTCGATACCGTCGTAGAGATCGACGGCTCCGCACTCACGCCTTTCGTGACTTGGGGTACTAACCCGGGGCAGGGCCTGCCGCTGAGCGCTACGGTGCCCGACCCGGAGGAGTGCGGTGACGATGGAGAAAAGGCCTCCGTCGAAAAGGCATTGTCCTACATGGATCTAAAGCCCGGCACGCCGCTGCGCGATATCCAGATCGACACGGTCTTCCTTGGATCGTGCACGAACGCACGCATTGAGGATCTGCGTGCAGCCGCCGAGGTGGTCAAGGGGCGCAGCATCGCGGCGGATACCCGCATGATGGTGGTTCCGTCCTCGGCCGTGGTCAAGGCTCAGGCTGAGGAAGAAGGGCTGGACAAAATCTTCACCGACTTCGGCGCCGAATGGCGCACTGCTGGCTGCTCGATGTGCCTGGGCATGAACCCGGACCAGTTGAAGCCGGGGGAGAGGTCGGCGTCGACAAGCAACCGCAACTTTGAGGGCCGTCAGGGCCCTGGCGGCCGCACCCACCTGGTGTCCCCGGCCGTCGCCGCGGCAACCGCAGTTCTGGGGCACTTGGCCGCACCTGCAGATATTGACGATTCCGCCGTTGCCGGCGCTTAAGGAAAGGGAGAAGAAAATGGAGAAGTTTATTACTCACACTGGCGTCGGCGTTCCGCTGCGTGTCTCCAATGTGGACACCGACCAGATCATCCCAGCGCGCTACCTGAAGTCCGTGAAGCGCACGGGGTTTGCAGACGGCCTGTTCTCCAATTGGCGCAGTGATAAAAACTTTGTGCTCAACCAGGAACCGTTTAGGGAGGGCTCTGTGCTTTTCGCGGGCCCGGACTTTGGTACCGGTTCTTCCCGTGAGCACGCGGTATGGGCGCTTGCTGAGTACGGATTCAAGGCGGTGTTTTCTTCTCGCTTCGCCGATATTTTCCGCGGCAACTCTGGCAAGGCCGGCCTGCTGACGGGGCTCATGGAACAAGAAGACATTGAGCTCATCTGGAAACAGTTGGAGGCAGGGGAGACCGAAACCACCGTCGACTTGGAGGCGTGCACGGTCACCGTGGGCGGCAATAGCTATACCTTCGATATCGATGACTACACCCGTTGGCGCCTTATGGAGGGGCTGGATGATATCGGCCTGACCCTGCGCAATGAGACGGATATCGATGCCTTTGAATCCACGCGTCCGGGATTCAAGCCGCGCGTCATCACGCCCTAACGGACGTGTCGCCAGCGGGGTAGCATTCCCCGCTTCCTGTGGCGCCGGACACACCGCCCCGTTAACATCCTCAGCATGAGCAACCCTTACCAAGGCATTAGCGGAGACAACGGTAATCAATTCGGCGGCACCACCGGGTACGGCAGCTATGACTACCACGACGCCACCGGTTATGGCTATCAACAGTCAGGGGGTTTCGGCTACCAGCAGACCGGCGCTGTGCCTGGTAATCCATCCGGCGGGGCGGGTGCGCAGCCCATCGACGCCATGGATATCGTGGGCCAATCTTTCAAAGGCTACCTGAAGCAGCCTGTGCCAGGGATGCTGGCCATGCTGGTGCATTTCATCATCACTTTTGCTCTTCTCCTTGTGCCGAGTACCGTTGTAGGCGGCATCTTTGCAGCAATGGAAGAAAGCGGCACGGATATTGAGCCTTTGGTGCCTACCGTGGGGATCCCTCTCATGGTTGTCATGGGGCTAGCCGCCTTCGCTTATCTTTTCTGGCTGATGGCGAACCTCTTTAATGGTTCCCGGAAGATCGCTGATGGGGAGAAGGTCACCTTCCGCGACTACTTTAGGTTTGCCCAGCTGAGTGGTTGCGCCGGCGTCTATGCTTGCTTCTTTATTTTGGCAATGCTCGGAACAATTGCGGGCGGCTTCCCCGGACTGATTCTCTTTGCGCTTCTGTGGCCAGCGCCCGTGATCAAGGCTGATAACCCCGAAAAGCCTCTCATGGACTGCTTCCGAGAGGCCCTTGACCTGGTCATGGAGAACCTAGGGCAGTCGCTGCTCTTTATCTTGGTCTGCTCCCTCATCACGAGCCTGCTTGTCTTTATTCCCATCGTCGGCTTCATTGCCGCCTATCCGATCTGGGCGCTAGGGATGGTCCTTTTCACTCGCGCTATGCAGCGCCGCCCTGCAGCGCGATGGGAATAAGGCAGCAGGGCGGCGTAGAAACTCTCTAAGAGACGTGGGCGATGCCGTGCTTAACGCACAGGAAGCGGGCTCGCTAGGTAGTCCGCCCCGGTAAGCTCACCGTCGTTGAAGGAAAGAACCCATACCGATGCTTTCTTGAACTTGAGTTCTTCGATTGGCGCCTTAAGGAATTTCGGCGCGTAGGATTCGAGGATTCCCGGAATGGTCAGGCCTTGGCTCACGATGACCGGAACGCCGCCGCCGTCGACAACGCGCTGGAAGGCCGCGCGTGCTTCTTCCGGAGATTCAGCAAACACATCATCGCCGAATGCTTTGTTCACGGCGATGTCCATGCTGAGTTCGTCCGCCAGCGGGGCAGCAGTGTGCTGGCAGCGCTGCGGCGGTGCACTGTAGATGGCGGTCGGGTGGAAAGGCGTGAGCATCGGCACGAGCATCTCCGCTTGGCGGCGGCCCTTCTTATCCAGCGGGCGCAGGTCATCGTCGCCCTCCCAGGAGCGGCGCTGGTGGGCGCGAGCATGGCGCACGTACAGGACGCGAGTCGTTGGAGTGAGGCGGAGACGTTTCTTAGCTTTTGCTAAAACCTGGGCATCTACGTCGTAGGAGAGCAGCGCGCTGGCCTCGTCGATCTTCATCCAACGCAGCTCATCAGTCTCCTGATTGGGGGTGTACTCGCCGTCGAGCACCCGCGCTAGCCAGTAGTAAACCACCTTCGTGCGGCCTTGCACGGGGTAAGCCACCTTGCCGATGAGCTTTCCTAGGCGCACGCTATAGCCGGTTTCCTCGAGGATCTCGCGCGCGGCAGTGGTGGGGAGGGATTCACCCGGATCGACCTTGCCCTTGGGCAGCGACCAATCGTCATAGTGCGGGCGGTGGATAAGCGCAATCTCCGGATCGTGCGGGTCACCACGCCAGAGAACCGCACCGGCGGCAAGCGTCGTGCGCTTGAACTCATCCGCCGGATCGACCGGGATCTCCTGGTGGCGTCCGGAGATAAAGACCTCCGATCGACTATCTTTGTCCGTCTCATGCATGTTCTTTGCCTTGGGCATGCTGCTCCTTTTGCACCAGTAGCTTTCAACCTCCTCCATCTTCCTCCACTCGCTGTCGCGATGCAGTCTTACGCGCCGAGCGTGCAGGAATGCCAGGCGTGCTTTAATGGGAAAAGCCGATGCAGAGGAATCTAGAGTGAGGTGGCACATGGCAAACGTGGCAGTAATGGGGGCGGGCTCGTGGGGAACCACGCTGGCGAAAGTCTTTGCTGACGCGGGTAACGACGTCCGTTTGTGGGCGCGCCGCGAGGAGCTGGCGAACGCTATCAACACGCGCCACGAGAATCCGGACTACCTCCCAGAGCTTTCACTTCCGGAGTCCATTAAGGCGACCACCGAGCCGGCGACTGCACTGGAAACCGCAGACATCGTCATCTTTGGCGTTCCTTCCCAGACGCTTCGCGGAAACCTGGAAAAGTGGGCGCCACTGTTGCCGGAAGAAGCGACCTTGGTATCAATCTCTAAAGGCGTGGAGAAGGCCACTCTCAACTTGATGAGCGAGGTCATTGCGGACGCCGCCGGCGTATCCGCTGACCGCATTGCCGTGCTCTCAGGGCCCAACTTGGCCAAGGAAGTGGCTCAGGAACAGCCTGCCGCTACGGTCATTGCCTGCAGTGACGCTGCCCGTGCCGAGGCCGTCCAGCATGCTGCCGCAGCACCGTATTTTCGTCCCTATACCAACACCGATGTCATCGGCGCGGAGATCGGCGGCGCCTGCAAGAACGTGATTGCACTGGCTTGCGGCATGGCTGCGGGCAAAGGACTGGGCAATAACACGATGGCCACCATTATCACGCGCGGGCTCGCAGAGATTACCCGTCTCGGCGTGAAGCTGGGAGCGGACCCGTTCACCTTCTCTGGTCTTGCTGGAATGGGTGACCTTGTGGCGACGTGCAGCTCGACGCTGTCTCGCAACCGCACCTTTGGTTACCGCCTGGGCCAGGGCGGCACTCTGGAGGAAGCTACAGCCGCCACCAATGGTCAGGTCGCGGAAGGCGTTATCTCATCTGATTCAATCTTCCGGTTGGCGCAGCGCGCAGACGTAGAGATGCCGATTACCCAAGCGGTCTACGGTGTGTGCCATCGCGGGGTGACTGTCGACGACATGATTGTTGCTCTGATGGGTCGCACCAAGAAAGCTGAGTAAAGCCGAGTAAAGTTGCTCGGTATGACTGAAGCGAAACCTGTGCGCGTTGCCGTTGTATACGGCGGTCGCAGCTCCGAGCATTCGGTGTCGTGCATTTCCGCTGGCGCCATCATGGAGCACCTTGATCCGGAAAAATATGAAGTCGTGCCCATCGGCATTACGCGGGAAGGCACCTGGACGCAGGGCAACCGCGCGGGGCTCAGCATTGTTGACGGGCGCCTGCCCGAAGTAGAACTCCACGATGAGCTGGCGTTATCCCTCAACCCTGCCACGCGTGGGCGTATCCACAATGTCACCCGCCACGAGCACTACACCGAGGTGGATGTCATCGTCCCAGTTCTGCACGGCCCCTTTGGAGAAGATGGCACAGTGCAGGGCCTCTTTGAACTTTCGGGGATTCCCTACGTCGGCGCAGGCGTATTGGCTTCGGCTGTGGGAATGGACAAGGAGTTCACCAAGAAGCTTCTGGTCGCGGAAGGCCTTCCGGTAGCGCCCCAAGTAGTACTTACCGGTGAAGCCACGCTTGACGACGCCCAAAAGGAACGCCTTGGCCTGCCCGTCTTTGTGAAGCCGGCGCGTGGTGGTTCCTCTATCGGCGTTTCCAAGGTTTCTGCCTGGGAAGACTTCGACGCAGCGTTGGCCCTGGCTTATGAGTCCGATGACAAGGTTCTCGTCGAACCGGAGATCAGCGGTGCCGAGGTGGAGGTGGGTGTTCTCGAACGTCCAGACGGCAGCCTCCAGGCTTCTGTGCCAGCCAAGCTCTTGGGTACCACGGAGTCTGAGGAAGGCTTCTATGACTTCGACGCCAAGTACATCGACGAGGGCGTCTCGGCAGCGATTCCGGCTCCGTTGAGTGAGGAGATGACCACCGAGCTTCGCCAGCGGGCAATTGAGGCTTTCCGGGCGCTGGGCGCTGCGGGCCTATCCCGCGTGGACTTCTTCGTCAGCGGTGATTCTTACTGCATCAACGAGGTAAATACCTTCCCTGGCTTTACCCCAATTTCGATGTACCCGCAGGTCTTCGCCGCCGTGGGCGTGGACTATGCCGAGCTGCTCGATATCCTCATCCAGACCGCCCTCGCGCGCGCCTAGTTCCCCAGCCGAGTGCAAAGGCCAGGCACTGAATGTGGAAGCTGTGCTGCTCCTATTGGGAAGGGGTGGCTTTAACGAGGGCGTCGCTCAGACGCACCAGTGCGGAGTTCGCCGCCTCTTGTGGGGTGGATAGTGCGAGATCTTCCGCCCGGCCGAGCGCGAACCACGTGCCGGCCGTGGTGCCCTCTGCCAGGGTAGTGTCCTCGAACCACGGGACGTCGTTAACCTGCTGGAGCTGAACACCCGCGCGGTAGTTTTCTGGGGCGCCCACGCCGCAGCGCACGACGATCTCCTCTTGGCCCGGCGCGCTGTACACCCAGGTGTTCTTATCGCCCACATCGGTGCGGCGCGTGTAACCCTCCGCAAGTGTTTCCGGTAGGGCCTTCTCTAGGGCGGGACACATGGAATCCGGGCCCGCCTTCAGCTGCGACAGTGGTGCTGCATTTGCCTTCTGGGGCTTCGAATCTAGGTGCTTGAAGGCATCCTCCAGCCCCTCCGGCGCCTCGTCCTTGGCGTTCTCCGAGGAGGTGGTTACGGCGATGGCGGGGGTGTACTCGGTGCTGTACCACGTCGTGAGGTTGGATCCGGGGGTGGCGTCGACGACCTGCAGCCAGGATTCCCCGTCAGCCTCGATGGTCTGGGAATACTCCGTAAATTGTTGCGGCAGGTCAACGCCACAGCGCAGAGTTATTTTGTCCTCCGAGCTCTTCGTCCAGGCTGCGGCACCCGCCGGGGCTGGGTCGGCGAGTTCGACCCGTGAGTATCCCATGAGCTTGTCCGGCAGAGCGTCAACGACAGCGGCGCACTCGGGGGAGTCCGCTGCTTCAGACGGAGTGGGAGGCAGCGCTACCGGCTGTTGCGCGGCGCTGGTGAATACGTATTTTGCCCCAAAAATTACCGCGAAGACCATCGCGATGGCGATCCCTAGTGAGATGTAAATTGCGGTGCGGTTAAATTGGGTATCCATAGGGGCTTATCCTATCGCTGATAGCCCGAGAAGAACGAACGTGGACTGCGCGCGCACGAGCGGCGCGTGGCCTGCGCAAGGAAAAGGAGTCCGTGACGGTGGGTTTGTCCCATACCCTCGACCAAGCCGGCGAACGGCACGTTATCCATGAGATTGTCACCGCCGCCCCGAGCGCGCTCAACGGCGACGATGCTGCGGTGCTCTACCCGGCGGCGCCGAACTCCCGCACGGTGGCCGCGACGGACATGATGGTGGAAGGCCGGCATTTCCGGCGGGACTGGTCCACCGCCGCGGAAATCGGCCAGAAAGCCATCGTGCGCAACTTCGCAGACATCGAAGCGATGGGTGCGCGGCCTACAGCAGCATTGCTGGCGATTGCCGCCCCAGGAGATACCCCGGTGGACTTCGTGCGGGGGATCGCGCAAGGCATTGCTGAGCGCTGCGCGGTGTACAACGCTGAGCTCGTCGGGGGCGACCTAACCCGCAGCGATAGCTTGGTTATTAACGTCACCGCGATGGGTTCTTTGGGCGGAAGCGGAGCACCTCTGACTTTGGATGGTGCGCGTGCGGGTCAGAAGCTGGTGGCGCACGGCAAGATTGGGTACTCCGGGGCGGGCCTGGCTCTTTTGCAACGCTATGGCCGCGCCTTGCCACCGGAGCTGGAGGAGTTCTGGCCGCTGGTCGACGCCCACTGTGCTCCCACCCTCGCCCCGGGGCGCGGAGTCATCGCTCGGGCAACGGGCTCGACGGCGATGACGGATAATTCCGATGGGCTCGTGCGCGATGTAGGACATCTGGCTGGGCGTTCCGGGGTGCGCATCGACCTCGACCGCGACGCGATTGCTCCCGATCCGCTGCTGGCGGCTGCCGGCGCGGTGCTCGATATTGATCCTTGGGAATGGGTCTTGGCTGGCGGCGAGGACCATACGCTGTTGGCCACCACATTTAAGGCCGCTCCCTCTGGTTTCCGCGAAATCGGCCGCGTACTGCGCGGCACCGGAGTATTCATTGATGGAGAGGAGCCACGCTATAGCGAGGGCTGGGAGGGATTCGCGTGAGCCACATCGATACTTCCCGCATCCACTATTCGTGGATGCCGCACATCCGACAGGCCCTGGAGGAGAATCTCCCAGGCATCGAGCGCGCGATTGGCGCAGAGTTCTTGCCGCCTGCCGAGGATGTATTCGCCGCTCTGTCCATGCCCCTCGAGGAGGTGCGGGTGCTCATCGTGGGCCAGGATCCCTATCCCACGCCGGGGCATGCCATGGGCTTGTCCTTCTCCACGCGGCCGGGTGTGCCGGCACCGCGTTCGCTGAAGAATATCTACGCCGAGCTTGGCGACGACCTCGGCATCCCCGGCCGCGCGGACGGCGACTTGCGGGCCTGGTATGACCAGGGCGTGCTGTTGCTCAACCGGGTACTCACCGTGGCCCCGGGCCAGGCGGGTTCGCACCGCCGTCTCGGGTGGGAGGCGATTACCGAGGCAGCGATCAGGGCGCTGGCAGGGCGCGATATCGTTGCCATCCTGTGGGGCCGCGACGCCCAGTCCTGCCAGGCCTTTCTACCGGGCACGGACTGCATTACTTCCCCGCATCCTTCGCCACTGTCAGCGCGGCGTGGGTTCTTCGGCTCGCGTCCCTTCTCCCGCGCAAACGCGGCGTTAGAGGCCCGCGGCGTCCCCGCGGTGGACTGGCGCTTGTAAACTAGCCAGCATGTCATATCCCGCCGAGTTGGATGCTCGTGGCCTGCACGAGTGGGCCGCACGAACCGTGGAGGAGCTGCAGCGCCGCCGCGCTGAGATCAATGCCCTCAACGTTTTCCCGGTGCCCGATTCGGACACAGGATCCAACATGGCGCACACCATGGAGTCCGCCTTGGCGGAGGCCGATAAGGGCGAGGCGGACGTGGCTGAAGCCTTGGCCATCGGCTCGGTGCGCGGGGCGCGCGGCAACTCGGGGGTGGTGCTTTCCCAGGTCCTGCGAGGTGTTGCCGATGCCACGACAGATTCGCGCGTGGATGGTGCGGTCTTAGCTGATGCTTTGACGCTGGCCGTCACGTTGGTGGACCGCGCGCTCGCTACACCGGTGGAAGGAACGATTATTACCGTGCTGCGAGCCGCAGCCACCGCCGCACGTGAGGCTGCTGAGCAGCCTGGAGCCGAGCTCCACGGCATCTTGTTAGCAGCGGTCGAGGCCGCACGGAAGGCCCTTGCTGAGACCCCCTCGCAGCTACCAGCGCTGCGCGAAGCCGGCGTTGTGGATGCTGGCGGAACCGGCTTCGTAATTTTGCTCGAGTGCTTGCTCGCTCAGGTCACAGGGCACGCCCCCGCCAGCCAACCACTGACCGTCTCGGCGTCTGCGCCCCCTGACGAGTTCGCGGCGCGGGAGCCGCAGGCAGGAGAAGAACTCGCCGAGATCGAGGCAATTTTCTTCTTTGAGGGCAACCTGAGCGACATTGAAGAGGCCTTGGCTCCGCTGGGCAATAGTCTCGTCATTGCACGGGCCACGGAAACCTCCGCCAGCGTGCACATCCATAGCGCTGAGGCGGGGGCCGTGATCGAAAAGGCCTATGCCCTGGGAAATGTCAGCAACCTGCGGCTCGAAGCGCTACCGCAGGCGGGTCAGGCGGCCCGATGCGAAGATTCTGCTGGTGGCGGGGGAGCACAGCGGCGTATCTTTGCTGCGGTGCCTGAAGGGGCCGCGCGGGAGCTTTTTGAGAAGGTGGGGGCGGACGTCGTCCAGCCCGGCGAAGAGCTGCAGAGCGCCGGGGAGGGAGATCTTTTCTTACCCAATGGCTGCGGTGGCGACCCAGGCAAGGCGACTGTCATTCCGACCGATTCCCTGGTTGCCGGGCTAGCGGCGCTCTCGGTTTATACGCCGAGTTCTGCGCACACCGACGACGTGCTCGCCGCTATGACGGACGCTGCCGGCTCCATGCGGGTGGCTTATCCAGATAGAGAAAGCGTGGCTGGGATTCTAGCAGCATGCCGTACTCAGCTGGGCTATGGCGGCGAGCAGATCACGGTGCTGACTGGCCTTGAGCTAGATGAAGAGGAGTTAGCCCGTAAACTGGGGATTGAGGTCGTCGTTCTGCGCGTGCCTGGACTGCGCACTGAGATTGGGGTGGAGTAGGCCATGTTGGGCTGGCAGGATGACCGCGCACTGACGGAAATCTTGGCAAAGAAGGATGCCGCGGCTTTCAAGCGCGCCTTCGGATACACCACGTGCGGGGAGCTGCTCAGCCACTATCCGCGCGATTACATCCGCCACAATAAGGACGTGGGCCTCGGCGGTGCTGAGGATGGTGAACACGTCACCATCACTGGCGTTATCGAGGATCTCCGCGTTAAGCACACCTCTAAAGCCATGGTGTTTATCCTCTACATGGATAGCGGAGTCCAGGCCTCCTTTTTCAATGCACACTACGTGCAACGCGTGCTTGGGCGAGGCATGCGCGTCATGCTCTCGGGCAAGTTGAAATACTTCCGGGGATACCCCAGCCTGCAGCACCCCGATTTTCTTATCCTCGATCCCGGCCGCTATCAGGAGTCTCTGCTGGATAGCACCACTGGGCAGGGGACAGGTTCGCTGAAGAAGCTCTCCCAGTTCGGCTCATTGGAGACATTCCTGCAGCGCGAATGGATTCCCGTGTACCCGGCTAGCGGAAAGGTGACGTCGTGGTACATCATGGGCGCTATCCACAAAGTGCTCGAGCACACCCCGCCGATCCCGGAGCCGCTGGACTACCGGATGATGGTGACGCTGGATCAAGCCGTGCGCGAGATCCATGAACCGGGTGACAATGGTCCGGAGCGCGCCATCCAGCGGCTTAAGTACAACGAAGCCTTATCGGTTGGCCTAGTTATGGCCTTGCGGCAGCGCGATGTTAAGGCGCGTACGGCAACCCCAATGCCGGCGATTCTGGAAGGCTTCCGCGATGAGCTGCTCAGCGGGCTACCCTTCGCTCTGACCGACGGTCAACGACGAGTCATTGGCGAGATCGACGCAGATCTGTGCGGCACCGCGCCCATGATGCGGCTGTTGCAAGGCGAGGTCGGTTCGGGCAAGACGCTCGTTGCCACGTGTGCCATGTTGCAGGCGGTTGATGCTGGAAAACAAGCTGCACTGCTCGCCCCGACGGAGGTTCTGGCGGCGCAGCATGGGGCGTCGATTAGCGCCAGCGTTCCCGAAGGAGTCACCGTCACGGTCTTGACAGGTTCGATGAAGACGGCGGAGAAACGCAAGGCTTTGTTGGAGATTGTCTCTGGCGAGGCCGATATCGTGATTGGCACCCACGCCATCATCCAGGACAGCGTTGAATTCTTCGATTTGGGCCTGGTCATCGTCGATGAGCAGCACCGCTTCGGCGTCGAACAGCGCGATAGCCTGCGCACCAAGACTCGGGAGGGGACCAGTCCGCACCTATTGGTGATGACTGCGACACCTATCCCGCGCACGATTGCCATGACGGTGTTCGGTGATTTGGCGGTCTCGACGCTCAAGGAGCTGCCGGGTGGACGCAAACCTATCTTGTCCGCAGTGGTTCCCGAATGGAAGCCGGAGTGGGTACGCCGCGCCATCGAGCGCATCCGTGAAGAGGTGGACAAGGGGCACCAGGCCTATATCGTCTGCCCACGGATTGAAGGAGAGGGCGGCGTGGAAACCATGTCGGTCCAACTGCGCAATCTTCCCTTGCGCGGGCTGCGGGTGGAAATGCTCCACGGCAAGATGCCCGATAAGGACCAGGTAATGGAGAGCTTCGCGCGCGGGGAGATTGACGTCCTTGTGGCCACCACGGTCATCGAGGTCGGCGTCGATGTTCCCAATGCCACCGTCATGCTGATCCGAGAATCGGAGAACTTTGGAGTCTCGCAGCTGCACCAGTTGCGCGGGCGCGTGGGGCGCGGCGGCAATGAATCGGTGTGTTTGCTGCACACAACCGCTGAGCCTGAAAGCAAGTCGTTCCGGCGCATCAAAGCTATCGCGGATACGCCATCTGGTTTTGACCTAGCTGAGCTCGACCTACAGCAGCGCCACGAGGGCGATATCTTGGGAACACTGCAATCCGGTACGAAGCGCACGCTGAAGTTGCTGGACCTTATCCATGATCGGGACATCGTCGAGCGCACGCATGCTGATGCCGCCGCGTTGGTCGAGCGCAACCCCGAACTAGCGGAGGAGCTGACGCACAACCTGAGCGCAGATGAACAGGGATTTTTGGAGAAAAACTAGGGTAGTCGCCCCGGGAAACTGAGGGGAGATAGGGTAGAAGCCATGACCAGAATCATCGCCGGAGAAGCTCGTGGGCGCACCATCAAGGTGCCCGAAGCAGGGACGAGGCCCACGTCCGACCGTGCCCGCGAGGGCCTGTTCTCATCGTTGAATGTGCGCTGGGGGTTCATTGATTCCCGCGTGTTGGATCTCTTTGCTGGCTCCGGCGCTTTGGGCCTGGAGGCAGCAAGCCGCGGCGCTGAGGAAGTCGTCCTCGTGGAGAATAATGCCGCGGCCGTGAAGGTCATTCGCCACAATATTGGGGTGGTGAAGCACCCGCGCGTCGAGGTACGCGAGATGAAAGCTTCGTCCTACCTGGCCACCGCACCGCGGGGCTACTTCGACATGGTGCTCGCGGACCCACCCTATGAGTTCGATGATGTGGATGGGCTTCTCGCCGCCATCGAGCCGGTGCTGGATGATGACGCGATAGTCGTCATTGAGCGCCACGTGGATTCGCCGCACACGCAGTGGCCAGAAGGCTTTGAGCCCACCGGTCAGAAACTTAAGAAGCGGACCTTTGGCATCGCGCGTTTTGATATGGCGATTTATCACCGCAGTGCGGATAGCTCGAAGACCGATACCACTGGAACCCAGGAGGACTAGCCATGCCGACCCACGCCGTATGCCCCGGCTCTTTCGATCCCATCACGCTGGGACACGTCGACGTTTTTAATCGCGCCAGTGAACTCTTTGACAAGGTCACGGTGCTGGTGACGGGAAACCCCGACAAGCCTTCCGGGCTGTTTAGCGTGGAGGAGCGCGTGGACCTTATTCGCCGTACCGTCTCTCCGGAAATCGAGGTGGACTGGTGGGGCGGATTGCTGGTGGATTACACCAGTGCCCATGGCATAGACACGATTGTGAAGGGCCTCCGCTCCTCCTTGGATTACGAGTACGAGCTGCCGATGGCGCAGATGAACCGGCGCCTTTCCGGAATCGATACGGTCTTTTTGCTGACGGATGAGAAATACGGCTATATCTCCTCCTCACTGTGCAAGCAGGTGGCGCGGTACGGCGGCGATGTTAAGGGTATGTTCCCGGATCATGTGGCTGCCGCGGTGATGGAACGCTACCGAGGCTAAGGGGACATGTCTGTACTGGCAATACCTCTCGTTGTCTTCCTTACCGTCATCGCTGGCTCCTGCCTGCAGCGAGTCTCCGGCATGGGGCTGGGCCTCATTGGTGGGCCCATCCTGACACTCTTCCTCGGGCCGGTTGAAGGCATCATGGTCATCAACGTTTTGGCCTGCCTCAATGCCATTCTCACGACCTATTCGATGCGTGAAAATGTAGACTGGGGAAAGTGGCTGCGCATTGGACCTTTCATGGTCCTCGGTTCCATCCCGGCGGCACTGCTCATCGCACGTATTGATACCGCGGCATTGTTGGTTCTGGTTGGTGCCGCCTTATTGATTGCGCTGGCCGTGGTGGTCTTTGGGCGCAAGTTCGTCCCGCAGATGAACGGTACGGGCCCGGCCATCTCCGCGGGTATCGTGGGCGGTTTCACCAATACCCTAGCGGGCGTGGCCGGTCCTGTCATCACGGTCTATGCGCAGGCCGCGCGGTGGCCCAAAGAGGTACTCGCGCCAACCCTACAGCCCTGCTTTGTCATCGGTGGATTGTCTTCGGTTCTTACGAAGTATTTCCTGGGCTCCGGCGGTTTCGAGGGTTTGCACTGGCTGGTGTGGCCCTGTGGGGGAATTGGCATGTGCGTGGGCATTCTCCTAGGAAAGAAGATTGCCGGGCGCGTCTCTCGGGACAAGGCCCATAAGCTATCACTGTGGCTGGCCAGCCTAGGAGCGCTCAGCGCATTGCTGCGAGGCCTTTTCACCCTGGGTGCTTAAACAGCGTCTCGGTATGGTGGAGTCCATGGCGAAATTCAAGATTGAGGACGCGCTCGCCCTGCGCGCGGGCAAGAATTTTCAGATTGACTCGGTTGATGCTTCGGCAACGCCGGGCTTCGACGGCGATAAGGCGGCGCTCGACGCCCGCTTCTCCAAGTACGATGACGAGCTCTATGAGCTGCAGGAGCGACTTTTTGCCAACGGCCGCAGCTATGGTGAGGACGCCCCAGCGGTGCTCATCGTCCTGCAGGGCATGGATACCTCGGGCAAAGGCGGGGCTATCCGTCACGTATTGAGCACCTTCGACCCGCAAGGAACCACGACTGTGGGCTTCGGTAAACCTACCGAAGAGGAGCTAGAGCATGACTTCCTGTGGCGTATCCGCAAACACGACCCGCAGCCGGGACAAATCGTGGCCTTCGACCGCTCCCACTATGAGGATGTCCTCATTCAGCGCGTGCACGAGTGGGTGGATGAAGAAGAGGTGGATCGGCGCATCGAGGCCATCCGCGACTATGAGCTGGAACTAACAGCCAAGGGAGTCAAGGTCATCAAAATCTTCCTTCACCTGTCCAAGGAGGCCCAGAAGGAGAATTTGCTCGAGCGCACGGATCGGGAAGACAAGTTCTGGAAGTATGACCCTTCCGATGTGGAGGAACGAGCCTATTGGGATGACTACATGGCGGCCTATCAGGATGCTATTCAACGTACTGACGAAAACTACGCACCCTGGTACGTCATCCCCACCGATAACAAGAAATATGCCCGGATGGCGCTGAAGTTCCTCATCGTGGATCTCCTGCGCCACCTCGACCTGGAATGGCCGGCGCCCGACTTTGATCCGGAAGTCGAGCGCCAGCGCATTAAGGACGCTGACTAAGAGCTAGTCGCTCTCTGTACCATCGACGTCGCTGGCCAGCTCACGGGCGGCGGCGTTAAACGCGTCCAGAACAGACAGCAGCGCTTCTTGCGCATTGATGATGCCGAGGTTGAGTGCGTGAAAGAGCTGGTCCTCGTTCAGACCAGCAGTGGTGACGAAGCATGCATCACCGCGCAGCTCAACCTCATCCTCAGACAGCCCGACGAGCGCGCGCCCATCGAACGCGCCCGCATTGAACTCGTTGCAGAGGACATGGAAGATGGGGAGCATGTCAGCGTCGAGCTGTGTGGACAGTACGCTCTCGATGCGCACGAGGCCCTCCTCCACGGTGATGACCCAGTCAAGGTCGTTAAGGCGGGCAACTACGCTTGTCGCGTCCTCAGGATGCGCGGTGGCCGCCATATCCAGCTCGGCGCCGTTGAGCACGCTCAACACGCGGTCCCGGTCGACGGCTGGCAGCGGTGATCCGGAGAGAATGTCGAAAGGATCGGAACTGGCGGTTGTGTTCTGGTTCTGGTTCCAGTCCTGGCTCATGGTTGCTCCTCCTTGTCCCAGGTGACAGCCAGCGGGAAGCGCTGCGCCACGATGTCGAAGATCTCAGCGAAGCTGGCCAGTGAACTCAGCAGGAAATGACCGAGCTGAGCCAAGGAGAGGCCTTCACCCACAGCCATGGCACGGTTGGCGCCTAGGTGAATCTCCGCGTTACCCTTCGCATCCTCTTCTACGAGGAAGTTCAGGGTGGGCGCAACGCTGGCCCAGTTCAACTCCGCCACCACGGCGGCCACCTCCGGCTCGAGGTGTGCCGGAAGAATGCCCTCCCACGAGGCGAAGGCGCTGAGTACCTCGCCTTCAGGGTCGAGCTCACAGTGCACTGCGATATGGGGAACACCGGTCTGCAGCACGCGGCGCGCGGATTCGGCGCTGTCGGCGGCAGCGGCAGCGCCAGCGCCAGCGTCGTCTTCTGGCTCTGGGGTTGCCTCGATGAGTGCATAGTCGGCGTCGATAAGCTCGCACAACTGCGCCAACCTGTCTATGGTGACCGGCTCAACCACGTGGAGATCGGTCACTGCTGCTCACCCTGAGCGCCCTCGGCACCCTCGCCCGCCTGCGCGGCAGACTCGGAACCGAGCTTGGCCATTTCTTCGGCAGCGGCGACCATGGCGTTCTGGGCGTTGATGACGCCGTCCACGGAGGCGCGTAGGGCGGCTGCGAGTTGTTCATCGGTCATACCGGCCGCGCAAGGAATGTCAGCCTCGGTGCGTACGAGGAGCATGCCGTCGAAGTCCGCGATCACTGCGCGGGCACCCATGGCCACGGAGTTAATCTGGTTGGCTGCCAGGAAAAGGCCTGCGTCAGCTTTGGCGTAGTTGACGTCCGTTGGTACATCGCAACGCACGATGGCGACGCTCTCCAGCACGGCGAACATGCACGGCAGACCGTTGAGGTTTGCTGTAGCGGCGTCGTCGCGACCGGTGACCGGCTCGAGTTCGATGTCGAAGGTCTTCATTGCCTCGATGATGCGGTCGAGGGTGACCTCTGGTAGTGCGTGCGGATCCTCGGCGGTAGGCGTTGTCGGATTAGTCATGGTTGTGCTCCTTCCAGGTGACGAGCTGCGGGTACTGCTGTTCAATCCACTCGAAGGACTGCAACACGGCATCCAGGGTGGACATGACGAACGCGCCGAGCTGGTTGCGGGATGCACCATGCGTCACGTCCAGATCACGCGCACCCGAGACCGCCAAAGCGTTGTCTGGTGCCTCGAAGAAGCGGAACGTCGGCGTGAAGTGGTCCTGGTTCCAGGCATTGATGTGCATGAGCAACGCAGGGCCTTCGGAGGCGGGGACAGAGCCGCGCCATACGGAATCGACGATGAGGTAGGAACCAACCAGCTGGAAGGCTATGGCGGCGTTGGAGAAGCCGGTGCGCAAAAGGTTGACCGTCTGGCCGTCCTGGGTCTTCTGCTCTTCGATGCGGTATTCCAGGCCCTCTGACTCAAAGATTTCCGCTATGCGCTCGAGGCTGACTTCGTCGATGGGTGTGTCAGGCTCCAGCTGGCGCTGCTGCGCGTCATCATGATTAGTGGTGTCCGTCAATTCTTCTACTCACTTCGCTACATTTTTCTTAATCTTTTCCGGCCCCGACACTACCGGAGCCGTCTTCCTCGGGTGCGCAGGTGGGGGCCTCGAAGAGTTTTTCACCGCCGAGCTCATGGGCGAGCGCTGGAGCGATGTCGGGGTAGCGGAAGGTATGGCTCAGCGCTTCCGCGCGGGTGGGCAGAACCTTTTGGTTGGCCAGCGCCAGCTCACGTGCCCCTTCCTTACCCAGCAGCAGCGCCGGACCGACACTGGGAATGGGGATGACGGTCGGCCTATGAAGGAGTGAGCCGAGGGCATCCACATAATCGCGATTGAGCTCCGGGTTGGGAGAGACTGCGTTGATGGCACCGCTCCAGGCAGGGTCGAGCGCGGCGCGGACGAACATATCTGAGAGATCATCCTGCGCGACCCAGCTATTCCACATGTTGCCCTTGCCAAATGAGCCGCCCAGTCCGGTAGAAAACAGCGCCCGCAGCAGCGGCAGGATTCCCGCGTTGGCTGATTGCACGATCCCGGTGCGCAGGTTCACCACTCGTTTTCCGGCTTCACGTGCCGGCGCGCAGGCATCCTCCCACGCCGCCACGACATCGGCCAGAAAGCCCTCACCGCGCTCCGAGTCTTCGGTCAGTACTTCATCGCCCCGGTCCGGACCGTAGATGCCGATCGCGGAGGCGCAGACCATCGCGGTCACAGAGGATGTTTCGGCCGCCAGCTGCGCCAGCAGGTGAGTAGGGCCTACACGTGAATCCCGAATAGCTTCTTTGTGCGCGGTATTAAAACGCCCGAAAATCGGCTCACCGGCCAGGTGGATGAGGATATCAACGCCGTCCAGCAAGTTTTTGGCGGGCAAAGTAGGCCGCCACAGGCGCTCGCCGGCTCCCGGGTTAGAGCGCACGAGCGGAATGACGGTGTGGCCCAACGTGCCGAGCTGTGCGGCCACAGCCGTGCCTATCGTGCCGTGCGTACCGGTTATTGCGATTGTGCGGGGCTCGGCGTTGAGAGCACCCAGCCGCTGAGCAAAGCGAAAGTCCTCAATAAGCTGTTGCTGCCGGTACGCAAAAATCGATTCCACTGGCCCCGTGGGGATGCGGGTATCCACCTTGTCGGTGATGAGCGTGCCCTCTGAGTGGTCCTCAAAGAAGTGTTCGTGGCGCCAATTGGCCAGCGAACGGAAGGGGGCGTTGATACAGACATCAGCGAAGGAACGCCGCGGTTGATACCTACTCAAATCGTGCCGGGCGACCCATTTTAGGCCGCCAGGAAACCCCAAGATAGAAGTCCCATCAGCTAATGACTCGGCCTGCCGCAGGGGAGTCATGAAACCGAAAGGCGCGGTGAGGCGCGCGAGCGCTCCCGGACGGGTGTGCCATTGCCAAACCTCATCACGCGGGGCTGGAACAACGTGCTGGGTAGTAAAACTCACTGTCTAGGGACCTGCCTCAAAAGATTCGGGGTGCGAGGGCGTACACAGCACGCCGGAAGAGTGCTATGGTTAGTGCTGGCTTTCAAGCATAGACAAGTCCTATTAACCATTGTCCGACATCCTTTAAAGACCGCACCGTGAGGCGGGGAAGGAGGTCACGATGAGTGAAACCGGCACCCACGCGGAGTCCAACGAGCTGCTGAGCTCGAAAGACGTCGCGCGTACTGTCGCACGCATCGCGCACCAGATCATTGAGAAAACGGCGCTTGATTCGAGTGAATCTCCTCGAGTCCTGCTCTTAGGCATTCCCTCTGGTGGCGTGCCTTTGGCTCAGCGCCTCGCTGAAAAAATTGAGGAATTCTCCGGGGTGGAGGTTCCTTGGGGCTCCCTTGACATCACGTTGTACCGCGACGATCTTTATGCCCGCCCGCACCGGGCATTGCAGCCCACCACAGTCCCAGCCGGTGGCATCAACGGCGCCACGGTCATCCTTGTTGATGATGTGCTGTACTCCGGCCGCACCATCCGCGCCGCGTTGGATGCCCTGGCAGATATCGGGCGCCCCGACATCATCCAACTTGCCGTCCTCGTGGACCGCGGACACCGCCAGGTTCCCATCCGTGCTGATTACGTGGGCAAGAACATCCCCACCGCACGCGACGAGGACGTCACCGTGTACAACGCCGACATCGACGGCCGGGATGCCGTCATTCTTACCCGCTTCACTGCACAGCCCGGCAAGGAGGCATAAATGAAGCACCTCATTAATATCGCCGACCACAGCGCCGAGGAGATCCTCGGGCTGATGGATGAGGCCGACCGTTTCCGGGAAGCTTTGGACGGCCGCGAAGTCAAGAAGCTGCCGACCCTGCGCGGGCGAACCGTGTTTACGTTGTTCTATGAGAACTCCACCCGTACTCGTTCCTCCTTTGAAACGGCGGGAAAGTGGATGTCGGCGGATGTCATCAACCTGTCTGCCTCGACTTCCTCGGTGAAGAAGGGCGAGTCCCTCAAGGACACTGGGCTGACGCTGACCTCCATCGGCGCCGATGCCATCATCATCCGCCATCCTTCCTCCGGCGCGGCGCAGCAGCTGGCCGGTTGGGTAGCACCGGGAGGACAGGGACCGAGCGTGATTAACGCCGGCGATGGTGCCCACCAGCACCCCACGCAGGCGCTTCTCGACGCTGTCACGATGCGCCAGCGCCTACACCTTGGTACGGATCGCTCCGCTTCTGGCACCGGCTTCGAGGGCCTGAACGTCACCATCGTCGGTGACTGCCTGCACTCCCGCGTCGTGCGCTCCAACGTGGACCTATTGTCCACCCTGGGAGCCGACGTCACGCTCGTCGCCCCGCCGACGCTGCTGCCCTTCGGCGTCGACACTTGGCCGGTGCGGGTCTCCCATGACTTCGACGCCGAGGTGTCCGAGGCGGACGTCGTCATGATGCTTCGAGTTCAGGCAGAGCGCATGAACGGCGGCTTCTTCCCTTCGCATCGCGAATATGCCTCTCTCTACGGGCTGTCCAAAGATCGCGCTGCGGCCATGAAGAAGGACGCCATCATCATGCACCCAGGCCCCATGGTTCGTGGCATGGAGATCAACTATGCCGTGGCCGACTATGACAACACCGCAGTGCTCCAGCAGGTCAACAACGGCGTCCATGTGCGCATGGCCACCCTCTTTACGCTGCTCACGAACGGCGAGAACGCCGGTATCTAAATCGAGTTATCTCACATACCAACGAGGAGAGCTTTTCAGAAACCATGACTACTTATCCAGACACCGGCGTGCTCTCGGCTCCTGCGGCGGGCACCTTGCTCATCGCCAACGTCCGCCCTTATGGCGAAGGCGAGCCCACTAGCCTTCTGATCAAGGATGGCGTTATCGAGGCCATCGGCATCGATATCACCCCAGCGGAGGGCGTGGACCGCACTATCGACGGTGGCGGCAACGTGCTGCTGCCAGGCCTGGTGGACATGCACGTCCACCTGCGTGAGCCGGGCCGCGAGGACACCGAGACCATCGAGACCGGTTCGCGGGCCGCCGCCAAGGGCGGGTTTACTGCCGTGTTCACCATGGCGAATACCTCTCCGGTCACGGATCAGCCGATCATCGCGGAGTCCGTTTGGGCCAAGGGCCAGGCGCGCGGTTTGTGCGACGTCCATCCGGTTGGCTCCATCACGAAGGGCTTGGAGGGTAAAACGCTGACCGAGTTCGGCATGATGGCCCGCTCGGATGCCAAGGTGCGCATGTTCTCCGACGACGGCAAGTGCGTCCAAGACCCGCAGCTCATGCGCCGTGCCTTGGAATATGCCAAGGGGCTTGACGTCTTGCTGGCCCAGCACGCAGAAGATCACCGCATGACCGAAGGCGCGAGCGCCCACGAGGGCGAGGTTGCAGCCCGCCTAGGCTTGCGTGGCTGGCCGCGTGTGGCCGAGGAATCCATCGTCGCCCGCGATGCACTGCTCGCGCGTGACTACGGCAACCGCATGCACATCTGCCACGCTTCGACGAAGGGCACCGTCGAGCTGCTCAAGTGGGCCAAGGAACAGGGCATCCCGCTGACTGCAGAGGTGACCCCGCACCACCTGCTGTTGACCGATGACAAGCTGGTGACCTACGACGGCGTCTTCCGCGTCAACCCACCGCTGCGGGAGGAATCCGACACCCTGGCCCTGCGCCAAGCATTGCTTGACGGGCTTATCGACGTCGTAGCGACCGACCACGCGCCGCACGGCAGCGAAGACAAGTGCGTCGAGTTCGAGCACGCTAAGCCGGGCATGCTGGGCTTGGAATCCTCCCTGGCGGTCATCGCCAAGCTCTTCGTCGCCACCGGCCTGGCTGACTGGCGCTTCGTCGCCCGCGTCATGTCGGAGCGTCCGGCAGAGATTACTCGCTTGCCTGGTCATGGCCGCCCGATTGCGGTAGGCGAGCCAGCCAACCTCACCATCGTTGATCCCGAGCACGAGTGGGTATCGGATTCCACGCGCCTGGCGTCGAAGTCGGAGAATAACCCCTATGAGGGGGAGGAATTCGGTGCACGAGTGGCCTACACCATCCTGCGTGGCGCAGTGACCTACGACCTTGCTGCTGAAAGCGCCAGCGAGGCGGCCGAGTAATCGGGATAATCGACAATCAGAGTTGCTCGACACTTAAGTAACCAACGCACATCCCCACACACCCAACCCTTCACCGAGAAAATTCACTGAAAGGTTCAACACACAGTGACTTCCACTACCACCACCCCCGCCATCCTGGTCCTCGCTGATGGCCGCACCTTCCGAGGCTTCGGCTTCGGCGCCACCGGTACGACCCTGGGCGAGGCAGTCTTCACCACCGCCATGACGGGCTACCAGGAGACCATGACGGACCCGTCTTACCATCGCCAGATCGTCGTCGCCTCCGCGCCGCAGATTGGCAATACGGGCTGGAACGATGAGGACAACGAGTCCCACGACGACAAAATCTGGGTCGCCGGCCTCGTTATCCGTGATCTGGCCCGCCGCGTCTCCAACTGGCGTGCCGCCCGCTCTCTGTCGGAGGAGATGGAGAAGCAGGGAATCATCGGCATTGGCGGAATCGATACGCGCACGTTGGTGCGCCACCTGCGCAATCACGGCTCAATCAAGGCCGGCATCTTCTCCGGCGAGGCTGCTGAGAGGGACGTCGATGAGCTCATCGCTGAGGTCAAGAACCAACCTTCCATGGCTGGACTCGACTTGTCCGCAGAGGTCTCGACCGATGAGGTCTACACCTTCCCGCCAGTAGGGGAGAAGCGCTTCACCGTCGTGGCCTATGACATGGGAGTCAAGACCGCCACCCCGAAAAACTTCGCCGAGCGTGGCATCGAGACCATCGTGGTTCCCGCCAACACCCCGTTCGAGGAGATCAAGCAGTACAACCCAGATGGCGTGTTTGTCTCCAACGGCCCGGGCGACCCGGCTACCGCTGACACCATGGTCGGCATCGTCCGCGACATCCTTGCTGCCAAGTACCCCTTCTTCGGCATCTGCTTTGGCAACCAGATCCTCGGCCGTGCGCTGGGTATGGAGACCTACAAGCTGAAATTCGGCCACCGCGGCATCAACGTTCCGGTGCGCAACCAGCTCACCGGAAAGATCGATATCACCTCCCAGAACCACGGCTTTGCCTTGGCCAGCCCCTCGGGCAAGGAAGACCCGGCCGGTGAGGAATTCGATACCGACTTCGGCCCAGCAGTGGTCTCCCACACCTGCCTCAACGACAACACCATCGAAGGCGTTGCGCTCAAGGATGGCATGGCCTACTCCGTGCAGTACCACCCGGAGTCCGCCGCCGGCCCACACGATGCCAACCCGCTCTTTGACCAGTTCATCGAGCTCATGACTGAAAAGTCCCCGAACAAGTAGAACGCAACCAGGAAGAGGAAGAAGCAACACATGCCAAAGCGCAACGACATCAATCACGTCCTGGTTATCGGCTCCGGTCCGATTGTTATTGGTCAGGCCTGCGAGTTTGACTACTCCGGCACCCAAGCCTGCCGCGTGCTCAAGGAAGAAGGCCTGCGCGTCACGCTGGTCAACTCCAACCCGGCAACGATCATGACGGACCCGGAATTCGCCGACCACACCTACGTGGAGCCCATTGAGCCTGAGTTCATTGAGAAGATCTTCCAGAAGGAAAAGGAAGAGGGAAACCCAATCGACGCGGTGCTGGCCACACTCGGCGGCCAGACCGCTCTGAACGCCGCGGTGCAGCTGGACCGCCTGGGTATTCTGAAGAAGTACGATATCGAGCTCATCGGTGCTGATATCGACGCCATCGAGCGTGGCGAGGACCGCCAGAAGTTCAAGGATATTGTCGCCTCCATCGGCGGTGAATCCGCGCGCTCCCGTGTGTGCCACACGATGGAGGAGGTCCACGAGACCGTCGCTGAGCTTGGCCTCCCGGTCGTTGTACGCCCCTCCTTCACCATGGGCGGCCTGGGCTCTGGTCTGGCCTTCAACGAGGAGGACCTTGAGCGCATTGCTGGCGGCGGCTTAGCTGCCTCGCCGGAGGCGAACGTCCTCATTGAGGAGTCCATCCTGGGCTGGAAGGAGTTCGAGCTTGAGCTCATGCGTGACGGCGACGATAACGTGGTGGTCATCGCCTCCATCGAGAACGTCGACGCCCTCGGCGTTCACACCGGTGATTCCGTTACCGTGGCCCCAGCATTGACCCTCACGGACCGCGAGTACCAGAAGATGCGCGACCAGGGTATCGCCATCATCCGCGAGGTCGGCGTTGACACCGGCGGCTGCAATATCCAGTTCGCTGTAAACCCGGATGACGGCCGCATCATCACCATTGAGATGAACCCGCGCGTGTCCCGCTCTTCCGCGCTGGCCTCTAAGGCCACAGGTTTCCCGATTGCCAAGCTGGCTGCCAAGCTGGCTATTGGCTACACCCTGGATGAGGTGCGCAACGATATCACCGGCGTGACCCCGGCGGCCTTCGAGCCAACGCTTGACTATGTCATTGTCAAGGCTCCGCGCTTTGCTTTCGAGAAGTTCCCGGGCGCCGATGACACCCTGACCACCACGATGAAGTCTGTGGGCGAGGCCATGGGTATCGGCCGCAACTACATCTCTGGCCTGAATAAGGTCATGCGCTCGCTGGAGGGCAAGCCTTCTGGCTTCTGGACCAAGCCGGATGAGTACTTCGCTGGGGAGCGCGCAACGGACGTGGAGGCCGTTCTCAAGGACCTGGAGCGCCCGACCGAGGGCCGCATCTACGATGTCGAGTTGGCTCTGCGCCTCGGTGCCACGGTGGAGCAGTTGCACGAGCACTCGCACATTGACCCGTGGTTCCTTGCCGAACTTGAGGCGCTCGTAGAGTTCCGCGAGGAGCTCGTGAGCGCGCCGGTCCTGGACGCTGAATTACTGCGCCGCGCTAAGGTCTTCGGCCTGTCCGACGCCCAGATTGCTGCTCTTCGCCCAGAGTTCGCCGGTGAAGATGGCGTGCGTTCCCTGCGCTGGTCTTTGGGCATTCGCCCGGTGTACAAGACCGTTGATACTTGTGCGGGTGAGTTTGAGGCCCAGACCCCGTACCACTACAGCGCTTATGAAATGGACCCGAACGCTGAGTCCGAGGTCCGCGCAAGCGACGAGAAGACTAAGGGCAAGGTCATCATCTTGGGCTCTGGCCCGAACCGCATCGGTCAGGGCATCGAGTTTGATTACTCTTGCGTGCACGCAGCGCTGGAGCTTTCCCGTGAGGGCTACGAGACGGTTATGGTTAACTGCAACCCAGAGACGGTGTCGACTGACTATGACACTGCAGACCGACTCTACTTCGAGCCGCTGACTTTCGAGGATGTCATGGAGGTCTATCACGCGGAAGCTGCATGTGGTGAGGTTGCCGGCGTCATCGTTCAGCTGGGTGGACAGACCCCGCTGGGCCTGGCTGAGCGCCTGACGGCTGCTGGCGTTCCGGTCGTGGGAACCTCGGCCGCCGCCATCGACTTGGCCGAGGACCGCGGTGAATTCGGCACGGTTCTCGCCGAAGCCGAGCTGCCCGCACCGGCCTTCGGCACCGCTACCTCCTTTGAAGAGGCGCGTCAGGTTGCCGCAAACATCGGGTACCCGGTGCTGGTCCGCCCGTCCTACGTGCTGGGTGGCCGCGGCATGGAGATCGTCTACGACGAAGATTCGCTGCGCGATTACATTGAGCGCGCTACCGAGATCACCTCGGATCACCCCGTCCTGGTTGACCGCTTCCTGGATAACGCCATTGAGATCGACGTCGACGCGCTGTGCGACGGTGAAGAGGTATACCTCGGCGGCGTGATGGAGCACATCGAGGAAGCCGGTATTCACTCCGGTGACTCTTCCTGCGCGCTGCCGCCGATGACGCTGGGCCCGGAGGATATTGAGAAGGTGCGGGAGTCGACGCGTCGCCTAGCGCACGGCATCGGCGTCAAGGGCCTGATGAACGTTCAGTACGCCCTGAAGGATGACACTCTTTACGTCATCGAGGCCAACCCTCGTGCCTCCCGCACCGTGCCTTTCGTCTCCAAGGCCACCGGCGTGCCGCTGGCCAAGGCCGCCGCGCGCGTCATGCTGGGGGCGTCCATCGCCGAGCTGCGCGAAGAAGGCATCATCCCGTCGACTTACGACGGTGGTTCCCTGCCGCTAGAGCACCCGATTGCCGTCAAGGAAGCTGTGTTGCCGTTCAACCGCTTCCGTCGCCCCGACGGCCAGCTGCTGGATACCTTGCTCTCGCCGGAGATGAAGTCCACCGGTGAGGTGATGGGCTTGGCTGATAACTTCGGCGCTGCCTATGCCAAGGGTGAGATGGCCGCCTTCGGCGAGCTGCCCACCGAGGGAACCGTGTTCGTCTCCGTAGCTAACCGCGATAAGCGCACGCTTATCTTCCCGATTCAGCGGCTGGCCTACATGGGCTACACCATCGTCGCTACGGCAGGTACTGCGCAGATGTTGCGTCGCAACGGCGTGGAGTGCGAGGTGGCGGTGAAGGTCTCGGAGGCCACGGAAGGCGAGGAGTCCATCGTGGACCAGATTCTCGCTGGAAAGGTTGATCTCATCCTCAACACCCCGGCAGGCTCCGCCGGCGCCCGGCACGACGGCTATGACATCCGCGCTGCTGCCGTATCTGTGGGCATTCCGTTGGTGACCACCGTCCAGGGCGTGACCGCCGCCGTGCAGGGCATCGAGGCCTTGCGGCGCGGAGACCTCAAGGTACGCGCGCTGCAGGAGCTTGAGCATGACCCAGCAAACTAGGAAGACGCCGTCTTTCGGTGAACGCCTCGTGGCAGCCGGTGCGGAGCGCGGGCGCCTGTGCGTGGGCATCGACCCGCACCCGCACCTGCTGGAGGCCTGGGGCCTGTCGGTTGATGTGGACGGTTTGCGCACGTTTACGTTGCGTTGCGTGGAAGCCTTCGCCGAGACCGCCGCGGTGGTGAAGCCGCAGGTGGCCTTTTTTGAGCGTTTCGGCTCCCGCGGCTTCGCAGTACTCGAGGAGGCCCTGGCGGGCCTTCGGGAACAGGGCTGTCTTAGCCTGGCCGATGCTAAGCGCGGAGACATCGGTTCCACCATGGCCGGCTACGCACAGGCCTGGCTGGGGGAGGACTCGCCGTTGTGTTCCGATGCAGTAACGGTCTCGCCCTACCTCGGCGTGGGTGCATTGAGGCCAGTCTTCGACCTAGCGGAGGACACTGGGCGTGGAGTCTTCGTCCTTGCGGCAACCTCTAACCCAGAGGCCGTGGCGTTGCAGTCGCTGAGCGTGGGCGGCCGCAGCGTGGCGCAACGAGTCGTCGATGAGCTTGCTCAGCGCAATGCGTCTGCGGCGGGGCCAAACAACACCGTGGGTGCTCTCGGCGTGGTCGTGGGCGCGACGTTGGAGGCTCCGCCTGCATTAGACCAATTAAACGGCCCAGTGCTGCTGCCGGGCGTCGGTGCGCAAGGCGCAACGCCGGCAGATGTTAGGCAACTCACCTCTGCGGCGCCTGAACTGGGCTTTGCTAACGTCTCCAGGGCCATCCTTTCGGCGGGCCCCGAGGTTACTGACCTGCGCAAAGCCGTTATCGACACCGCCTCAGAGTTTCGGGACTAAGACGACGGGTAATTAACAGCGCGCTGGATTAACAGGAGCGCTGTTTACCTGGTATTTTGTTTAAGGCATGTGCGTTGACGTGCAGGAACCTTTAAAAGAAAGGGGCCGCGTTACGTCACCGCGTACAGACCAGTGCTAGGATTGCCAGAAGTCGGTTCGTGGAGGTAGCAAAAGCTATCCCGCGCTGGGGAAATCTTCCCACCGTGAGCCGAGATTCTGGTGCTAGCCATCAGATGACAATGTTCGTACTAATGAAATCGGAGGAAACCCGTGGCCCTTCCCAAGTTGACAGATGAGCAGCGCAAAGAAGCTCTCGCAAAGGCCGCTGAGGCCCGCAAGGCTCGCGCTGAGCTCAAGGCTGCGCTGAAGCGCGGCGAGACCAACCTGCAGGAAGTTCTGGAGAAGGCCGAGACCGACGAGATCATCGGCAAGACCAAGGTCTCCGCTCTCCTCGAGGCTCTGCCGAAGGTTGGCAAGGTCAAGGCCAAGGAAATCATGGAGGACCTGGAGATTGCTCAGACCCGCCGCCTGCGTGGCCTGGGTGACCGTCAGCGTCGCGCCCTGCTCGAGCGTTTCGGCTACGGCGAGTAATTAGCACAATGGCTGACGAAACTGCACGCGGGCGCCTGGTCGTTTTGGCCGGGCCGTCCGCTGTGGGTAAGTCCACTGTGGTTTCGCGCCTGCGTGATGATGTTGACAACCTCTACTTCAGCGTCTCAATGACGACGCGCCAACCCCGTCCCGGCGAGACTGATGGGGTGGATTACTTCTTTGTCTCCCCGGAGGCTTTCCAAGAACACATTGATGCCGGTGACATGCTCGAATGGGCTGAGATCCACGGTGGTTTGCAGCGCTCCGGGACGCCGGCTCAGCCGGTGCAGGAAGCGATGGCGGCCGGCCGTCCGGTGTTGGTGGAGGTTGATCTTGCAGGCGCTCGCAACGTGAAGGCGGCGATGCCGGAGGCGGAAACCGTGTTTCTTGCCCCACCGTCCTGGGAAGTTCTGGTTGAACGCCTGACTGGGCGCGGGACCGAACCGCAGGATGTCATTGACCGCAGACTGCATACTGCAGAGACGGAACTTGCCGCGCAAAAGGAATTCGACCACATCGTTGTGAATGAAGATCTCGATGAGGCCGTTGCTGCAATTAGTGCTATCCTGCGTGGATAGACCACGATTTTGACCATCTACCAACAGTAAAGGTGCATGTGACCAACGTGACCACACCTGCCAATTCTGAGGCCGTGAAGCCGGAGCCAGTATTCGATCCGCCGACGGGTATTACCGATCCGCCGATTGATGAACTGCTGGGCAAGGTCTCGTCCAAGTACGCTCTGGTGATCTTCGCCGCTAAGCGCGCACGCCAGATCAACAGCTACTACCAGGAACAGGATGAAGGCGTCTTTGAGTTCGTCGGACCGCTGGTAACCCCGGAACCGGGTGAGAAGCCGCTGTCCATCGCCCTCCGCGAGATTGACGCTGGCCTGCTGGACCACGAGGAAGGCAACTAGCCCGTTCATCGTGAAGGCAAAAGGGCATCTTCTTCAAGTGTCTTAGCGCCATTCTGAATCAAAACCCACCCAAGTGTTTCCCAGACGCTTCGGTGGGTTTGCTGTGTCTTGGGTACTATCGGCCGAGTGAAGGACGTACAGAAATCCCCAGATAGTTCAGAGTTGAGACCTGCGCCGGCCAAGTCCACGGGGAGCCGCCGGATCCTTGTCGGCGTGGCAGGCGGAATTGCTGCCTATAAGGCGTGTCACCTTATTCGGGATTTTAAAGAGCACGGCGATGATGTTCGCGTCGTTCCCACGGAGGCCGCGTTGAACTTCGTAGGGGCAGCCACCTTCGAAGCTTTGTCAGGACATCCCGTCTCCACAACCGTCTTTGATGCCGTGGATGAGGTCCAACACGTTTCCTTGGGGCAGCAGGCTGATGCGGTCGTCATTGCCCCTGCCACCGCGGATCTTATCGCACGGTTGGCCTGTGGCCGCGCTGACGACCTGTTGAGCGCTTCTATTCTCGTTGCTACGTGCCCCGTCATCATTGCCCCCGCAATGCATACTGAGATGTGGCTGAACCCAGCAACCCAGGAGAATGTGGCCACGCTCCGCCGCCGCGGCATCACCGTGATGGAGCCGGCGCATGGTCGTCTCACCGGCACGGATACGGGTGCCGGCCGCCTGCCGGATCCGGAGCAGATAGCTGAGTTTGCTCGCACGATTATCGCGGGGTACCGCGTGGAGCATGATTGGCAGGGCCGGAAGGTTGTGATCTCTGCCGGAGGTACCCAAGAGAACCTCGATCCAGTGCGCTACGTTGGCAACCGCTCTTCTGGACGCCAGGGCTTTGCTTTGGCGGAGATCGCTGCGCAACGCGGGGCGGATGTCACTATTGTCGCTGGAAATACTGAAGCGCTTCCCATCCCTGCAGGCGCTTCCGTGGTGCGCGTGACATCGACGCGGGATATGCAGGAGGCGATGAATAGGGAAGCTGCCGATGCCGACATCATTATCATGGCCGCGGCTGTCGCCGACTACCGTCCAGCGTCCGTCGCGGATTCGAAGATGAAGAAGGGCGCAGCCGATGATGATTTGGCTAGCCTGGAGCTAGTGGAGAACCCGGACATACTCAAGGGGCTGGTGCAGCGGCGAGAGAATGGTGAACTAAAGCGCGAGGCAATCATCGTTGGCTTTGCTGCCGAGACTGGTGATAAGACTACTAGCGTGCTCGAGTATGCCCAGCAGAAGTTTATGAAGAAGGGCTGTGATGTGCTCATGGCTAACGAGGTCGGGGAGGGCAAGGTCTTTGGCCAAGCCACAAGTGCCGGGTGGATCCTTCGTCGCTCTTCCGACCCAGTGGTGGTTGCCCCGGGCTCAAAGCAGGTTGTGGCCGCACAGATTCTTGATGTGGTGAATGAAATATTGGAAAAGTAGCACTCGTTCTTGCAGCTGTAGACCGCTTGGTCTACGATGGGGCGGTGTTAACAGCCGAGGCGTGGGCGAGGCGAAGTCCTGCCCACGGCGCGCAGAATTAGTTTAAGGAAGATTTGTGACTGATAAAGCTGCTCAGGCAGTGCGCCTTTTTACTAGCGAATCCGTGACAGAAGGTCACCCGGATAAGATTTGTGACGCGATCTCGGACGCCATTCTTGACGCCCTTCTGGAGGAAGATCCTGACGCCCACGTTGCTGTGGAGACCCTCGTGACGACGGGCCAAGTCCACGTCGTGGGCGAGGTGCGTACCTCCGGTTATGTTGAAATCCCGCAGATCGTCCGCAAGACCCTCGTAGAGATCGGTTTTACCTCTTCCGATGTGGGCTTTGATGGCCATACCTGTGGTGTCAACGTGGCCATTGGTGAACAGTCCCAAGAGATTGGGGCCGGCGTCGACGCCTCCACAGAGGTGCGTTCGGGAACGTTTGAGGATGATGACCAGTATGGCGCTGGTGATCAGGGCCTCATGTTCGGCTACGCAACGAACGAAACTCCAGAGTTTATGCCGCTGCCGATTTCGACGGCTCACCACCTTTCGCGCCGTCTTACCCACGTCCGTAAGGAAGGCATTGTGCCTTCGCTGCGCCCGGATGGAAAGACTCAGGTCACCTTCGCTTACGACGAAAATGATGTGCCGACGCGCTTGGAGACGATCGTCATCTCCACGCAGCATGATCCGGAAGTGACCCAGGAGTGGTTGGCCGAGCAACTTCGCACCCACGTCGTCGAGTGGGTCGTGAACGATGCTGACTTGAGCCAGTACTACACCGAAGACACTGAGCTTCTCATCAACCCATCCGGTTCCTTCATTCTGGGTGGGCCGATGGGTGATGCGGGCTTGACCGGCCGCAAGATCATCGTGGATACCTACGGCGGTATGGCTCGCCACGGCGGCGGTGCGTTCTCCGGTAAGGACCCAAGCAAGGTGGACCGTTCCGCGGCTTACGCTATGCGCTGGGTGGCTAAGAACATCGTGGCCGCTGGCTTGGCAGACCGCGCCGAGGTACAGGTTGCCTACGCCATTGGACGTGCAAAGCCGGTCGGTCTGTATGTGGAGACCTTCGGCACTGCCCACGAGGGTTTGAGCGATGCTGACATTCAGACAGCGGTAAATAGGGTCTTCGACCTGCGCCCAGCCGCGATTATTCGCGAGCTCGACCTCCAGCGCCCAATCTATCGCCAGACTGCAGCCTACGGACACTTCGGGCGCACCGATGTCGAACTGCCGTGGGAGGACACCTCGCGAGCCGACGACCTGCGCCGCGCCGTCGACCTGTAGAATCGGGCCCTATGCCCAAGAAGACACCCGCCGCCCAGCAACCGGTTGCGCGGGTGTTGCCTTTGTTAGGGGTAGCTCACCTAGACCGAGAGTTCGATTACCTCATCGATGAATCGGACTCACAGGCAGCCCAGCCCGGAGTACGGGTGCGTATCCGGTTCAACGGCCGTCTGGTAGACGCCATCTTGTTGTCGCGAGCTAGCGATTCCGACTACGCGGGTTCGCTTCGCTATATCGACCGCGTCATTTCTCCCTACTCGGTGTACACCCCGACAATGTCGGCGCTCATCGAATCCCTCGCGGCGCGTTATGGCGGCGTGCGCTCCGACATCATTCGCACCGCGATCCCGGCGCGCCACGCCAAGGCCGAAGAAGCGGACGTCGATACGCCGTGGGAGGAACTTGGTACTGCCGAGCATCCGGATCTCTCCGCGTGGTCGGGCTATCAGCACGGTGAGTCCTTCGTAGATTCGGTTTTGTCGGGGCACATTGCCCGGGCAGCCTGGCAGATTGCACCCGGGGAAGACTGGGCCGGCGCTTTGGCAGCCCTCGGCACCAGCGTGGCGCTGCAGGGCGGGGGCGTGCTCATGGTCGTCCCCGATCAGCGTGACTTGGATTGCCTGGAGGCGGCGTTTCGCCGCCACGTCTCCGCCAAACAGATCACTGTCCTCGCACATAGTACTGGGCCCCAGGCCCGTTATCGTCGCTACCTTTCCGCCTTAACTGGTCAAGCACGGATCGTCATTGGTACTCGCTCCGCAGCCTTCGCCCCAGTCAAGGACCTCAAGCTGGCCGTTGTTCTCAATGACGGCGACGATAATTTGGTAGATAACCTCAAGCCCTATGCCCATTCGCGGGAGGTGCTCAGCACTCGCTCGGCGCAGGAAGGCTGCAGCCTTATCCTTGCCGGCCATGCGCGCACCTCAGAAGCACAGTTGCTTGTTGAATCGGGGTGGGCTCACGATCTTCTCCCTAGCGATACGGCGCTGGAGAAGAGGCGCCCCAATATCCTTGCGGTGGGTGCGTACGGGATTAATCTGGCCCGCCACATGCAGGGCGGGACCACGGCTGTCAGCGGCCCGGCATTTCAGGCCACACGTGCAGCGCTCGATCGCGGTGAGCCCGTTCTCGTGCAGGTCCCGCGTAAGGGATACGCGCCGATTTTGGCGTGTGGGCACTGTGCGTCCCCGGCGCGTTGCCGCCATTGCAATGGCCCCTTAGGCCTGCCTTCCGCTGGTGCTTCGAGGGATGAATCGACAGATTCGGCTGCGCTGCCCACGTGCCGGTGGTGTGGGCGCGTCGACGCGCATTATCGGTGCTCCGAATGCGGCTCGCCGCGGCTGCGCGCCATCGTGCTGGGGTCTGAGCGCACAGCGGAAGAGATGGGCCGCGCTTTTCCTAATACCAGGGTGATTCAGTCGGGCGGCGCCACCATCCTCGATGAGATCCCAGCCGGCCCCGCGCTGGTTATCGCCACACCCGGCGCGGAACCGCGCATCGCGGAGGGCGGGCTCTATGGCGCCGCTCTCTTGGTGGAAACCGGGGCGCTGCTGGGCCGCCAGGATCTGCGAGCCACGGAGGACACTTTGGCCAAGTGGGCGGCTGCGGCCACTCTCGTCGCGCCGGCTCGCGACGGCGGTGCGGTGATTGTTGCCGCCGATGAGCAGCTGCCACTAGTGGGCTTCTTGAGCCGCTGGGACATGGTGGGGGCTGCAGCAGCAGAATTGCAGGCACGCCGTGAGGTACGCTTTCCACCGGCCGTGCATATGGCGGCCGTCGACGGCGCCGATGCCTCCCTCGATGCATTTTTGGAGTTGGCGGAACTTCCGGAACATGCGGAGCTTCTCGGACCCGTCCCGTTGCCGCCGGGAGTGAGCTTGCCAGGTGACTATGACCATGAGCGCGGCGGTGAGCCGCAGCGCCTACTGATTCGTACCCCGCTAGGTCCGCGTTCAGAGCTTGGTCAGGCTTTGAGAAGGGCTAATTCCGTGCGCAGTGCACGCAAGGATGTGTTGCCGCTGCGCATCACCGTAGACCCAATCAACATTGGTTAACTGGTGCTTCCTTTTCACCCCTGGCGGGCATGCGCTGCTGGAGGTGAACTATTCTCGGTAGCCGACACACTGTTTAGCCCTCGAGGAGTACTACTATGACCGTGCGCGAGGTTCGCCTTTATGGCGATCCGGTCCTGACCACCCGTGCCGAGGAGATCACCGAGTTCGGGCCGTCCCTGGAACGCTTGGCCCAGGACATGCTGGAAACCATGGAAGATGCAGGGGGAGTCGGATTAGCCGCTAACCAGATCGGCGTAACCAAGCGCATCTTTGTCTTCGATTGTTCGCACTTTCAGCACGGCCTGCGCGGTGCGGTTATTAACCCGGAGTGGGAAGCGGTAGGGGAGGAAATGCAGTTAGGAACTGAGGGCTGCTTGTCCATCCCAGGTATTTCGCAACCCACCGAGAGATTCTCCACGGTGCGTCTGCGCGGCTACGACCCGCAGGGCCGGCCTGTATCGATGCTGGCCTCGGGGCTTATGGCGCGCTGCATACAGCACGAAACAGATCACCTGGACGGTGTCTTGTTCCTCCAACGCCTGAGCGACGAGCTGCGTAAAGAATCCATGAAGACCATCCGCCAAGCGGAGTGGTTCAACTCATAGCAGCACGCACGCTCTGCCGACAGTGCGGCCCCAAATCGATTAAAAACTAGAACCCAAACAACGTGAACTAAGAAAGGCCTGCTCTCACAGTGCGCATTATTTTTGCCGGAACCCCCGAGCCCGCTGTTGTGGCTTTGCAGAAGCTGATCGAGTCCCATCATGAGGTAGCTGCAGTCATCACTCGGCCTGACGCCCGCCGCGGTCGCGGACGCAGCTTGCACCCGAGCCCCGTGAAAGCCCTAGCTGAGGAACACGGCATCGAGGTGCTCACGCCAACCACCCTCAAGCAGGGCACCGAGGACGGCGATGCGTTGCGTGCACGGCTTACAGAGATCGCCCCCGAGGCGATTCCGGTAGTCGCCTACGGAAATCTGATCACCGAGGACCTGTTGAGCCTTCCCCGGCACGGCTGGGTCAACCTCCACTTTTCCCTTCTTCCAGCGTGGCGCGGTGCCGCCCCAGTGCAGGCCGCCATTGCTGCGGGAGATAAGCGAACAGGTGCTACTACCTTCCGCATTGATCAAGGTCTGGACACCGGCGACATCTTGGCCACCATGGAAGAGAGAATCCAACCCACCGATACCGCGGATGACTTGCTGACGCGGTTGGCGTATGCCGGCGGTGATCTTCTCGTCGAGACGATGAATGGTTTGGAAGATGGCAGCATCACCCCGCAGCCGCAGGAGGGTGAGGCCACCTACGCGCACAAGATTTCCACGGAAGACGCCCGGATAGATTGGACCGCGCAGGCCGACATTGTCGATCGCCACGTCCGCGCGCATACTCCAGGGCCGGGCGCGTGGACTCTGCTAGGGGAGTCGCGCTTGAAGGTAGGTCCGGTCAGCGTCGTGGAGCCAGCGGAATTAGAGGAGCTGCCAGACGCTATCGCGTTGACGTCGCTGCAACCGGGCGAAGTACACGTGGCGAAGAAGGAGGTTATGGTCGGTACTGGGAGCACCCCGGTACGCCTAGGCCAGATCCAACCACCAGGTAAGAAGATGATGAATGCCGCCGACTGGGGCCGAGGGCTTTCCAGCCAGGCTGCCCAGGCAGCAGAGGGCGGCCAGAATGAGGTGAAGTTCTCATGAGTAGAGGTTTCCGATCCCGCAGTAAGTCCGGTGATCCGGCAGCTCGCTCCGAGCGCGCCGAACAGCAGCGCGGCGGTGGACGCAGAACCGCACGTGGCGGTACGAACCGCCAGGCTAAAGGAAAGCGAGAGCATCGAGGCGGGCAGCGCCATAACAACCGACGGGACGGACAGTCGGCGTCCTTCATGTCCGCAGCGCGGCACTGCGGAGTCGATGTCCCACGCGCGGTAGCTTTCGAAGTGCTGCAGCGCGTGGAGGCCGATGATGCTTTTGCCAACCTCACGCTGCCAAAGGCAGTGAGTGCGAACAACCTGAGCGGCCGTGATGCAGCCTTCTCTACGGAACTCACCTACGGCACGCTGCGCAGCGAAGGTGTGCTTGATGCCGTTATCGCCGAGTGCGCTTCGCGCGGCTTAGAGGCCATTGCACCTGACGTTCTCACCGCCTTGCGAATGGGCACCTACCAAGTGCTGTACACCCGCGTTGAAGCGCATGCGGCGGTCGATACCACCGTCCGCCTCGTGGAGGCAGCTGGCCACGAAAAGGCCAAGGGCTTTGCCAACGGCATTATGCGCACCATCACCCGCACGCCTGCGCACGAGTGGCTAGACAAGCTTTCTCCGAAGGAAGAGATCGCGGCCGTGGCCTTCCGTCACGCTCACCCGGAGTGGATTGCCCGCTCCTTCGGACGCGCCTTGGGCCTGCTGGACACCGCTGGTAAGAGCAAGCTCAACGCCGAGCAGACATCGGAACTGGAGCGTGCACTCGAAGCGGATTCTGAGCGGCCCCTGGTGCATCTGGTAGCACGGCCCGGCGAAATCTCTGCCGAAGAGCTTGCTCTCATTACCGGTTGTGAGGAAGGGCGTTATTCGCCGTATGCGGTGTATCTTGAGCAGGGTGACCCGGGCTCGTTAGAGCCTGTCCGCCAAAGGTTGGCAGCGGTCCAGGACGAAGGATCGCAGCTCATCGCACGCGCAGTGACGGAAGCTCAACTCATCGGCGAAGACACCGGACGCTGGTTGGACCTGTGCGCGGGCCCCGGTGGTAAGGCTGCGCTGATGGGTGCCATCGCCCGCATAGAGGGGGCAGAGGTCGATGCCGTAGAAGTCTCTCCGCATCGGGCCACCTTGGTGGAAAAGACGGTGGGTGATCTACCCGTCCATGTGCATCGTGCGGATGGCCGTGCGCCGAGTCTCGGCGCAGGCTTCGACCGCGTGCTTGTCGACGCCCCCTGTTCCGGCCTCGGTGCACTGCGCCGCCGCCCCGAAGCCCGTTGGCGCAAAGCCGAGTCCGATATTGCGGAGCTCAACAAACTCCAGACCGAGCTCCTTGAATCCGCGTTGGAGCTCGTGCGCCCCGGTGGTGTTGTGGTGTACTCCACCTGTTCGCCCGATCTGCGTGAGACCCGGGGCATCGTGGATGCGGCCTTGGAGCGCCATGGAGCCGGGGCGGAGGTGCGTATCGAGGAGCTGGATGCGCGTGATGTGCTGCCTGACATGGGAGACCTCGGCAGCGAGCTTTCTGCCCAAATGTGGCCGCACCGCCATGGCACAGATGCAATGTTTTTCGCCGTCCTTCGCCGAGTGGCGGACTAGCGCCACGTGAGGGACTAGGCTGAGTGTCATGTCTGCACACTCGTCTGGTCCCATCATTTCCCCATCCATTCTGGCCGCTGATTTCACCCGTTTGGGTGAGGAGGTTCAGGCCGTGGCCAACGCGGATTGGATCCACGTTGACATCATGGATGGTCACTTCGTGCCCAACCTGTCCTTCGGCCCAGATATTACCGCGACGGTGGATGGGATTACTTCGCAGACCCTCGACGTTCACCTCATGATCGAGGAGCCGGAGAAGTGGGTGGAAACCTACGCCAAGGTCGGAGCTGATTGCATCATCTTCCACGTCGAGGCCGTGGCCGACAAGAATGCGGCCATCACTTTGGCCCGCAAGATCCGTGACCTAGGGGTGCGCGCGGGCTTCTCCATCAAGCCGGGCACCCCGATTGAGCCCTGGTTGGATGCCCTGGAGCACTTCGACGAGGTTCTCGTCATGTCAGTCGAACCAGGCTTCGGCGGTCAGCGCTTCATGCCGGATCAGCTCGACAAGGTCCGCACCTTGCGCGCAGCTATTGATGAGCGCGGCCTCGATGTCCTCATCGAAATCGATGGTGGCATTTCTGCCGAGACGATCCGCTCCGCCGCTGAGGCGGGCTGCGATGCTTTCGTAGCGGGTTCGGCCATTTATAAACAACCAGATAAGGCAGCGGCCGTCGAGGAGCTGCGCCGACTGGCCACGCTGTGAACCCACGCCTCGATTCTGCTGCCCTATCGCAAGCGTTGCGCTTAGCCATGGAGGCCGGCCAGCAGGTGCGCGGTACGACGAGCCCGAATCCGCCAGTCGGTGCGGTGATTCTTGATGCCTCCGGGCAGGTCGTCGGCGTCGGTGCAACCCAGCCCCCGGGCGGACCGCATGCTGAAGTCATGGCGCTGCGCGATGCGGGGGACAAGGCGCGCGGTGGAACCGCGGTGGTCACCTTGGAGCCCTGCAACCATACTGGCCGTACTGGGCCCTGCGCGCAGGCGCTTATCGATGCCTCCGTGGCCGCCGTGTACTACCTCCACCCGGATCCCACCCCGCAAGCCGGGGGAGGATCGACCACTCTGCGCCGCGCCGGCATCACCGTGGGACAGCTCTCGGCACCGGCAGAGAGAGCAGATGCGCTGGAGCCGTGGTTGGGTGCGGTCAAACTCAATCGTCCGCACGTCACGCTCAAGTTTGCACAAAGTCTGGACGGTTTCACCGCCGCAGTGGATGGCAGCAGCCAGTGGATTACAGGGGAGCAGGCTCGCGAGCATGTGCATCGTGACCGGGCTCAGCGCGATGCCATCCTCATCGGAACTGGCACAGCCTTGGCGGATAACCCATCCTTGACGGCGCGCTTTCCGGATGGTTCCTTGCGCCCTCAGCAACCGAGGCGTGTGGTCATCGGATCCCGGGATGTGTCTCAAGGTGGAAGAACCAACCTCGAGAGACTAGGTTTTGAGCACTATGCCTCCCCACAGGAGGCCCTAGCTGAGCTTTATGCCACGGGCGCCCGGGACCTTCTCGTCGAAGGTGGCGCGGGGCTCGCAACCAGCTTCATGGAGCTAGGTTTCGTCGACCGGATCCAGGCTTATATAGGAAATGTCATCCTCGGCGAAGGCAGAGGCGTTCTCACCAGTGCTGTGTCGTCGAACTTGGCCCGCGCCCAGAGATGGCGGCGTTGCGCGGTTACCGAGCTCGGCGAGGACCTACTTGTGGAATATCGCAAGGATGAAGAGCTTTGAAAGCTGACAAGCATTGAAAACTGGAAAGCTTTCAAAGGCTAGTAGTTTCACGGGCTAGAAGATTTAGAGATTTAGAGAGTTAAAAGGGAAGGGGAGTGCGGTCTATGTTTACCGGACTCGTTGAAGAGATTGGTCGCGTCGATAGCGTCGAACCGCAGGGTGATGCCGTGCGGTTGGGTATTGCCGCGTCCACCGTATTGAGTGACGCGCAACTGGGGGATTCCATAGCGGTCAATGGCGTATGCCTGACCGTGGCTGAGCTAGGAGAAGGAACCTTCATCGCTGATGTCATGAAAGAATCTTTGAACCGTAGCTCCCTCGGCGAACTCGCGGAGGGCTCGCCGGTTAACCTTGAGCGCGCGGTGCTCCCGACGACCCGTTTGGGCGGCCACATTGTGCAGGGACATGTCGATGGCACCGGGACCTTGTTGTCCCGCACGCCTTCAGAGCACTGGGAGGTATTGCGTTTTAGCCTGCCGGCTGAGTTGGCACGCTACGTGGTGGAAAAGGGTTCCATCGCGGTGCAGGGAACCTCCCTGACGGTATCGGCCTTGTCAGATGGGCAAGGAGAGTCCGATACAGAGAGCTATTTTGAAGTCTCACTCATTCCCACCACACTGCGGGATACCGTCTTTGGTTCCATGGAGCCAGGCGCCCGGGTAAACCTCGAGGTAGACGTGGTTGCAAAGTATGTGGAGAAAATGGTTCACCCTAACGCCCACGGCGTGGGAACAGAGGGATAGAGTTAGTCCTTATGAGCGCTGCAGATTCAGCTTTTAGTTTAGATAGCGTCGACCAGGCCATCGCCGATATCGCGGCCGGCAAGGCAGTCGTCGTCGTGGACAATGAGGACCGCGAGAATGAAGGCGACCTCATCTTCGCCGCTGAGCTCGCCACTCCGGAGCTCGTGGCCTTTATGGTGCGCTATAGCTCCGGCTACATTTGCGCGCCGCTGCTCCCGGAAGACTGTGAGCGGTTGAACCTACCCCCAATGCTGGCGGTTAACCAGGACGTGCGCCAGACCGCTTACACCGTGACGGTGGACTTGGCCAATGGCTCCACAGGCATCTCCGCCACTTCGCGCTGCGAAACTATCCGCAGGTTGGCTGATCCTTCCTCTGAGCCAGCGGAGTTCACACGCCCTGGCCACGTTGTTCCGCTCGCAGCCCGCCCGAATGGTGTCCTCGAGCGCGATGGACATACCGAAGCCGCCATCGACTTGGCCCGGCTGGCTGGTCTGCGCCCAGCCGGCGTGCTGTGTGAAATCGTTTCCGAAGAGGACCCCACGGACATGGCCCGCTCGCCGGAGCTGCGCCGCTTTGCGGACGCCCACGGGCTGACGATGATCTCCATCGAGCAGCTCATCGAGTGGCGTCGCCACAACGAACAGCAGATTCGTCGCGAGGTAGAAACCCGCCTGCCCACCGAGTACGGCGAGTTCCGCGCGGTGGGTTATTCGAGTGACGTCGACAAGCGCGAGCACATCGCCCTCTTCGTCGGTGACGTGGAGAGCTATAGCGGTGCGGAGGACGTGCCCGTTCGTGTGCACTCCGAGTGTCTTACAGGTGACGTCTTTGCCTCTCAGCGCTGCGACTGCGGCCCGCAGCTGCAGGAATCCCTTCGTGCGGTGCAAGAAGCAGGACGAGGCATCGTCATCTACCTGCGTGGGCAAGAGGGCCGCGGCATTGGTTTAGTGAACAAGCTCAAGGCCTATCGCCTGCAGGACAAGGGAATGGACACCGTTGATGCCAACGTGGAGCAGGGCCTACCGGAAGATGCCCGCGAGTATTCCGTGGCCGGCCAAATCCTGCGGGACGTGGGCGTGAAATCCGTGAACCTCTTGACCAATAACCCCCACAAAGGCGAGGGTCTGCAGGGCTTCGGCATCGACGCCACCGCACGCACCGCGCTGGCGACCCCCGCAACGGCGGAGAACATCAGCTACCTGCGCACGAAGCGCGACCGCATGGGGCATGATCTGCCCCAGGTCGCTGAGTGGGACCAGAAGCACTCGTAAGGCATTAAGCCGGAAGATCGAGTAAAAGACTAAAACAAAGGAGCACACAATGAGCAAGGAAGGCTTGCCAACCCCGAAGAATGTCTCGGGTGAAGGACTCCGCGTTGCCGTTGTCACCGCCACGTGGAACGCCGAGATATGTGACCAGCTGCATCGCCGCGCACTAGAGACCGCTGAAGCAGCCGGTGCCACTGTCACCCCGCTGCGCGTTGTGGGCGCTCTTGAGCTCCCCGTGGTGGTGCAGGCCGCGGCGCGCACGCACGATGCCGTGGTGGCACTGGGCTGTGTTGTCCGTGGTGGTACTCCGCACTTTGATTATGTGTGTGATTCCGTCACCCAGGGCCTGACCCGCATCGCGCTCGACGAATCCACTCCGGTGGCTAATGGTGTGCTCACTGTCAACGACTATGAACAAGCAGTTGATCGCGCCGGCTTTGCTGATTCCGCGGAAGATAAAGGTGCGGAGGCCATGCAGGCAGCTTTAGAAACCGTGCACACCTTGCGTACACTGGACGAGTCAAACCTAAAGTAGGCTGCCATGCGCAACCACTGTGCCCTGCATATCAGGACAAGGCCGTGGCCTGCCTCAGCGGAGTGATGAGGAGATGGAGAACTCGATGACGGACCCACAGGTGCCCTTGGGCCATGAAGAGCGGGAACAGTCAGCTCACGCAAATAAGTCCTCGCAATCTTTGCGGCCGGCCGCATCGAGCTCTGCGGAGGGCGCACAGCGCATGAGCGAGGAGCAGTTATTGGCCTACACCAGCGCTGATCCTTTTGCCCTGACCTCATCCAAGCCTTGGGAATATGAAGCTACTTCGCCTTATCTGCGCAAGGTGGCGATCGTCTGGATCATCCTCGTCATGGCAGCGCACTTGTTTATGGGCTTCACGGTGGGCTTGTCCTTTACCGGTGCGACGGTGACGACGATTGATAAGTTCGCTTTCCCCGGTGTGGGCGTGGTGATTTCAATCCTATCGTGGTTGGCATTGACTCGACCGCGACTGCGTGCAAACTCCGATGGAGTAGAGATCCGCAACATCCTGGGTACCCGCTTCTACCCGTGGCAGGTCATCTACGGCCTGTCCTTCCCCGAAGGATCCCGCATGGCGCGCATCGAGCTGCCTGACTTCGAATACGTGCCGGTTTGGGCCCTGCAATCAGGTGATAAGCAGGACGTTATCACCAAGGTCCGCTCCTTCCGCGACCTGGAAGCCCGCTACATGCCGCAGGATGACTAGTGGCTGATCCCTCAGAGTACCGCCCCGCGCCCGGAAGCATCCCCACGGATCCGGGCGTTTATAAGTTCCGCGATGAAAACCGCCGCGTCATCTACGTGGGCAAGGCAAAGAACCTGCGCGCGCGGCTATCCAATTACTTCCAGGACATCACCCAACTGCACCCGCGAACCCGCCAGATGGTTCTGACCGCGGCCTCAGTCGAATGGACCGTGGTGGCCAGCGAGGTGGAAGCACTGCAGCTGGAGTACACGTGGATCAAGCGCTTCGATCCACGTTTCAACGTTATGTACCGCGACGACAAAACCTACCCCATGCTCGCGGTTTCTGTGGGGGAGAGCATTCCGCGTGCGTTCTTCTACCGGGGCCCACGCCGTAAGGGAGTGCGCTATTTTGGTCCCTATTCCCATGCCTGGGCGGTGCGTGAATCCCTTGATCTTCTCACTCGAATCTTTCCTGTGCGCACCTGCGCCAAAGGTGTTTTCAATCGCCACGAGCGGCTAGGGCGGCCTTGCTTGTTGGGCTATATCGGCAAGTGCGATGCACCGTGCATTGGCCGAGTCAGCCCCGAGGAACACCGCGAGACGGTCAACCAGCTCATCAGCTTCATGAACGGTAATACCGCGCCCGTGCGCAAGAGGGTGACCCAGCGCATGGAAGAGGCAGCAGAGAACTTGGAGTTCGAGCTGGCAGCGCGCCTGCGCGATGACCTTGGCGCCATCGACAAGCTTATGGAGCAGCAAGCCGTCGTCCTGCCCGACGGCACGGATGCAGACCTCATCGCGTTTAGTTCGGATGAATTGGAGGCGGCCGTGCAGATCTTCCATGTGCGCGCAGGCCGTATTCGCGGTCAGCGTGGTTGGGTGGTCGAGCGCTCTGGTGATCAGGCAACGACACACGTGGTTGAGGAGGGCCAACCAGATCCGGGTCTGCCGGCACTGATCCAGAACTTCCTCATCCAGTTTTATTCGGATGCCGTCGAGCGTCAGCGCCAAGAGGCTGCCGAGGACGCCAAAATGGAGCGCAGGGGAGTGGACCAAGAATCTCATGCCGAGACGCGGCAGGGTAACGCCATTCCTCGCGAGATTCTGGTCCAAGCACTGCCGGAGGAAGCCGAGGAGGTGAAGATTGTTCTGGAGGAACTGCGGGGTGCCCAGATTGATGTACGGGTACCGCAGCGAGGCGACAAGCGCGCCTTGCTGGAGACCGTCGAAAGGAATGCGAAGGAACAGCTGAAACAGCACAAGCTCAAGCGCGTGGGTGATCTGACTGCCCGGTCCGCAGCACTTCAGGAGCTGCAGGAGGCGCTGGGCATGGATTCCGCGCCGCTGCGCATTGAGTGTACGGATATCTCGCACATTCAAGGTACCGATGTCGTGGCATCCTTGGTGGTCTTCGAGGATGGCCTGCCCCGTAAGGCTGATTACCGCCGCTACCGCATCAAGGAAGCTGCGGGTGATGGACGTTCCAACGACGTTGGTTCCATCGCTGAGGTGACTCGCCGCCGCTTCAAACACCACCACGATGACAAACGCGCGGTGCCGGACGAGGAGCTGGAGAACACTACCTTCGCCGAGGAGATGGTGCGGGAAGAGGCTGCGAGCCAAACCAAACGCAGTTCCTACCCACCACAGCTCTTCATCGTGGATGGTGGTGCACCGCAGGTGGCTGCGGCGCAGGCAGTTTTCGATGAACTTGGCATTGTGGACGTTACCCTCATCGGTCTAGCTAAGCGCCTAGAAGAGGTGTGGGTGCCTGGTGATGATGAACCGGTGATTTTGCCGCGCAATTCTCAGGCCCTCTTTTTGCTTCAGCACCTCCGTGATGAAGCCCACCGTGTAGCCATTTCCTATCACCGCCAGCAGCGCTCGAAGCGGATGCGCTCATCGGTTCTTGATGCTGTGCCAGGCTTGGGGCCTCAACGGCGTACTGACCTGGTCAAGCACTTCGGTTCGGTGAAGAAGCTCAAAGAAGCCAGCGTGGAAGAGATCGCTGAGGTCAAGGGCTTCGGCCCGAAGCTAGCGCAAACAGTTTTTGATCATCTTCACGCCTCCTAAGAAGGCTTGGCTTTTGAAAAATTTTGCCACCGAGGACTCTGAATAGGTGGTAAGAATGGAAGCCATGACGCTGTTTGATTCCCCACCCATTTTGATCACCGGCATGTCAGGCGGAGGCCTGACGTCGGCGGCTAAAGTGCTGGAGGATAAAGGCTATTACGTAGCCCATAACATCCCACCCAAGGCAATCGTTGACTTGCTCAAACTGTGCGCTAGTCCGGAGTCCCCGGTAAGCAAGATTGCTGCGGTGACCGATGTACGCTCCCGCTTGTTCCCGGGTTCCTTGGCAGAAACCCTTGATGAACTAGAACAGCTAGATATGAAGCCGACGCTGCTCTTCCTCGATGCGCGCGATGACGTTCTGATTCGCCGGTTCGACTCAGTGCGGCGTACACACCCCCTGCAGGACGGGGAAACCCTCAAGGCAGGTATTCAGCGCGAGCGCGCAGCAGTGCAGGCCATCCGCGAGCGCGCGGATATCATCATTGACACGACCAATCTCTCCGTTCATGACCTGCGCCGCGCGATCGAGGCCTCTTTCGGCGAGATGGGCCATGAGCTGCAGCACGTCACGTTAGAGTCCTTCGGCTTCAAGCATGGTTCCCCGCGTGACGCAGATCTTGTTGTCGATGTCCGCTTCCTTCCCAATCCTTATTGGGTGCCTGAATTGCGGGGCTACCGCGGGACTGATGAACCTGTTGCAGACTACGTCCTTTCTCAGGACGCCGCTGAACCCTTCATTGATCACTTCATCACCATGTTTGATTCGATGCTTGCCGGCTACCGGAACGAGGGCAAGAACTTCATCACTATAGGCATCGGGTGCACCGGCGGACACCACCGATCCGTGGCGGTTACGGAGGAGATTGCTCGCCGTCTCAGGGAGCGCGGGGACTTGGATGTGAGCACACTGCACCGTGACATCGCCCGGGATTAGGTGCGTTAAGATAAAAGTTCATTCCCTACCCCTCGGATGACCGAAAGCTAATATTTCCGTGACATCTCTCCCTACCCACATGGCTAGCCTGGGCGGCGGCCATGGTCTCTACCAAACCCTTCTGGCTGCGCGCCGTACCGGCGCGGAAGCGATTTCTGCCATCGTCACCGTGGCTGATGACGGCGGTTCTTCCGGGCGTCTGCGCCGCGAGATGGACATCATTCCGCCCGGTGATTTGCGCATGGCGCTCGCTGCATTGTCGAGCGACTCAGAGGAAGGCCAGTTGTGGGCCTCTACGCTGCAGCACCGCTTCCAGAGCACCGGCGCCATGGCCGGCCACGCGGTGGGTAATCTTCTCATTGCCGGACTCACTGAGGTCTTGGGGGACTTCCAGGCGGCGCTTGACGCGGTGGGACGGCTTACGCAGTCTGCGGGCCGCGTGCTGCCGGCTGTGAATCTGCCGCTCGATATCGAAGCGGACGTGGCCGGGCTTGACGACGACCCCCGCATCATGCGCTCCGTCCGCGGCCAAGTCGCTGTCGCGTCCACTGTGGGGCAGGTGCGTCGCGTGCGCATCATCCCGGAAAAGCCACAGGCCAATCCGGAAACCATCGCGGCCTTGCGCGATGCGGACCTCATCACCCTGGGGCCGGGATCGTGGTTTAGCTCCGTGCTTCCACACGTCCTCGTGCCGGAGATTGTCAACGCAATTACGTCCTCGGATGCGCTTCGCGTTGTAGTACTTAACCTTTCCGCTGAACCAGGGGAGACCCAGGGCTTTTCAGCTGAGCGCCACCTGCACGTCTTAGCGCAGCATGCGCCGAACCTGCGGGTAGACAAAGTAATCGTCGATGGATCTGGTCTTCCGAATGAGTCGGAGCGAGTCTTCGTGCAGCGTGCGGCAAGCGTGCTCGGTGCTACGGCGGTTTTCCGCGATGTGTGTCAGGCCGATGAGAACGGAAATTCTCTCAACAAGCATTGCCCAGACAAGCTCGCGCAGGTACTGACTGAGCTTTATACCGACTATGTCGCTCAGCGGGATTCTTCGGCGGGTGCCCCGGGCACTCACCGCAGCTGAGCGCGCGATAGACTAAGTGGCATTCATCGCTCACTGCGACGTGACTGCGCTTCACAGGTGCGGTACTACGTGCTGTATGCGCGAGCTCAAGGTCCTTTTGAGCTCAGTTGCACCACTGCTGGTTTCAGCGGTGAGCTACATCAAGAGTTGAAAGGGGAGGCACGAGGTGTCTGCGTCATTGACCGATCAGGTCAAGGAGGAACTTACGGCGGTCTCCGTACCGCGCCAGTCCGCTCGTGCGGCGGAGGTTGCCGCGATCCTCAGGTTCGCCGGCGAGCTCCATATCACCGGAGATAGGGTGATGTACGAGGTCGAATTGGAATCGAAGAGCGTAGCCACTCGCTTGGTCACCGCACTCGACGAGCTATATTCGATCTCTGCCAGTATCCACGTAGCAGGCCCCGCCGCATCCTCTAAAAAGAGCAGGGTACAGCTGCGCATTACTACCGGGGCCAAGGAGTTGACCAGGCGTCTGGGGTTGGTGACCCGCTCGGGTCACCCAGTCGTGGGGCTGCCGCCGCAAGTAATCTCCGGCTCTGTTGCGGATAACGAAGCGGCTTGGCGCGGCGCCTTTCTGGCGCAAGGTTCGCTAACCGAACCGGGCCGTTCTTCAGCGCTGGAGGTGACCTGTCCTTGCCAGGAGGCAGCACTCGCACTTGTAGGCTGCGCCCGGCGTTTGGGTGTGGTGGCGAAAACTAAGGAGACCCGCGGGGCCGATCGCGTCGTGGTACGTGATGGCGATGCCATTGGTGCGTTGCTAACCAGGATGGGTGCCCAAGAGACTCGCCTGACGTGGGAGAAGAAGCGTATCCAACGCGAAGCCCACGACACCTCCCGCCGCCTAGACAACTTCGATGACGCGAACTTGCGCCGTTCTGCCCGTGCGGCAGTTACAGCCGCTGCTCGCGTCGAACGCGCCATGGTCATCTTGGGGGATGACGTTCCGGAACACCTCGCGGACGCCGGCCGCCTACGCGTGCAGCACCGCGAGGCTTCCTTGGAGGAGCTTGGACGCTTGGCTGATCCCCCGATGACCAAAGACGCGGTGGCTGGGCGCATTCGCCGCCTGCTTTCTATGGCAGATAAGCGCGCGAAGGAACTTGGTGTGCCGGATACGACGAAGGCAGTGACAGAGGAACTTTTCGAGGAATCTTAGTCTCTCGTCTTAACCCCAGACGCAGTCGAATGTTGTGCCCGTTCGGGCACCGCAGCGACCGTCTGGGGCAATTTTTTGACTATAGGAGGTGAATCTATGACCGTGGATAGCTGCTTTATTTTTGGATTCACCCGCTCTTTTTTGCTTTAGTGAGATATCCCACCTTGCCCTCTCTAGGGTCAACACAATCCCACATAAACGGGCATATATGCAGGTGTATGGGTTTGGGGAATTACCATAAGGAGCTAGCGGCCCATCCAGTGTACGCCCCTTTTCCCTTTCGTGCGAGCACCCTCGATGCGAACCTGAACGCACACTGCAGGATGCAAAATACGTGGGTACTATCGGCCGTGTTGGGAAAACCACCGAGCACGTCACGGAAGTGGCAGGGCAACGGTGCCGCAAGAGCGGTCCACCGCACTGCCTATAAAGACAAAGTCTCGGAAGCCCCCACAATAGAACTTCACTCGATTATTTGAGGAGACATTACAGTGACCATTCGCGTAGGTATCAACGGATTTGGCCGCATCGGCCGCAACTTCTTCCGTGCAGTCGCACAGGGCAACAATGACCTCGAGGTCGTCGCAGTCAACGACCTGACCGACAACGCAACCCTGGCCAACCTGCTCAAGTACGACTCGGTTCTGGGCCGCTTCGACGGTGAGATCGAGCACGACGACGAGTCCATCACCGTCAACGGTCACAAGATCGCAGTCTCCGCAGAGCGCGATCCGAAGAACCTGAACTGGGGCGAGCACAACGTCGACATCGTCATCGAGTCCACCGGCTTCTTCACCGATGGTGAGGCTGCTAAGGCTCACATCGAGGCCGGTGCCAAGAAGGTCATCATCTCTGCACCGGGCAAGAACGTTGACGCAACCTTCGTTTACGGCGTTAACTCCGATGAGTACGACGCTGAGAAGCACAACGTCATCTCCGCCGCATCCTGCACCACCAACTGCTTGGCACCGATGGCTAAGGTCCTGCACGAGAAGTTCGGCATCGAGAAGGGCCTGATGACCACCATCCACGCCTACACCGGTGACCAGCGCATCCAGGACGCTCCGCACCGCGACCTGCGCCGCGCACGCGCCGCAGCCGTCAACATGGTTCCGACCTCCACTGGTGCAGCAAAGGCTGTTTCCCTGGTTCTGCCGGAGCTGGAGGGCAAGCTGGACGGTTACGCAATGCGCGTTCCCACCATCACTGGTTCCGCCACCGACCTGACCTTCCAGGCATCCCGCGACGTCACCGCTGAGGAAATCAACGCCGCTATCAAGGAAGCCGCAACCGGCGAGTTCGGCGAGACCCTGGGCTACACCGAGGACCCGATCGTCTCCACCGATATCATCACCGACTCCCACGGCTGCATCTTCGATGCTGGCATGACCAAGGTTTCCAACGGCAACTTCGTCAAGGTCCTTGGCTGGTACGACAACGAGTGGGGCTACACCAGCCAGCTCGTGCGCACCACCTCCCTGGTTGCTTCCAAGCTCTAAAGTTTCACCCTTTGAAATGAGCACAGTGAAGCAAGCTGTGATTGCCTGTGGAAGCCCCACAGGCTAGAACCCGGCCCACGCGCCGCGCCTACTATCTCTGAATACGTGGCGTGCGCTGGGCCGGTATTCGTCTTTAAGGAACGATTTCGCGCTTTCACACACGTTGCTAATCAGGTTCCGGCACACTTACTAAGTGAATAGCATTAACCTTTAGCTTGAGTACCCACCTTCAAGGAGAACACAATGGCTTTCAAAACTTTGGACGATCTGCTCGCAGAAGGCGTTTCTGGCCGCCACGTCCTTGTTCGTTCTGACTTCAACGTCCCGCTCGATGATGGAGGAAACATCACCGACTCCGGCCGCATCACCGCCTCGCTGCCCACTATCAAGGCGCTCATTGAGGGTGGAGCGAAGGTCATCCTGTCGGCACACTTGGGACGTCCAAAGGGCGAAGTAAACCCGAAGTACTCCCTCGCTCCAGTCGCAGAGGCTCTGTCCGAGGCACTGGATCAGTACGTTGCTCTGGCCGGCGATGTCAGCAGTGAGGACGCTCACGAGCGTGCCAACGGCCTCAACGATGGCGATGTTCTCCTCCTAGAGAATGTTCGCTTTGATCCGCGCGAAACCTCCAAGGATGAGGCTGAGCGCGGCGCCTTCGCCGATGAGCTCGTCGCCTTGGCTGCGGACAACGGTGCCTTCGTCTCCGATGGTTTCGGTGTCGTTCACCGCGCGCAGGCCTCTGTGTACGACGTCGCCAAGCGCCTGCCTGCATACGCCGGCAAGCTGGTCCAGAAGGAAGTGGAAACCCTGGCTGCGGTAGCAGAGAAGCCAGAGCATCCGTACGTGGTTGTTCTTGGCGGCGCCAAGGTCTCCGACAAGCTCGGTGTGATCGAGGCCCTTGCCGGCAAGGCCGACAAGGTCATCATTGGCGGCGGCATGTGCTACACCCTTTTGGCCGCGCAGGGCTACAACGTCCAGAACTCCTTGCTGCAGGAAGACCAGATTGATAACTGCAAGGAGCTGCTCGAGCGCTTCGGTGAAAAGATTGTCCTGCCGGTCGACCTCGTTGCTGCAACCGAGTTCGATGCTCAGGCAGAGAACAAGGTCGTCGCCCTGGACGGCATTCCGGAGGGTTGGCAATCTCTCGACATCGGCCCGGAGTCGGTGAAGAAGTTCGACGAGGTCATCGCTTCTTCCAAGACCGTCTTCTGGAACGGCCCAATGGGTGTCTTTGAGATGGAGGCCTTCTCCAAGGGCACCGCCGGTGTGGCACAGTCGATCATCGACGCCACCGCTAAGAACGGCTCCTTCACCGTCGTTGGCGGTGGTGACTCCGCAGCTTCCGTTCGCCTTCTCGGCCTCGATGAGGATGGCTTCTCTCACATCTCTACCGGTGGTGGCGCTTCCCTCGAGTTCCTTGAGGGCAAGGAGCTGCCGGGCGTCAAGGTTCTGGAAGCCTAAGCACTTAAACCGTCAACTCAGTCTGATTTAGAAAGGCTAATCATGGCACGTACCCCGCTTATCGCAGGTAACTGGAAGATGAACCTCGACCACAAGGAAGCTATTGGCTCCCTGCAGAAGTTCGCTTTCTCTCTGCCGAAGGAATACTACGAGAAGGTTGACGTGGCTTTCATGGTCCCGTTCACCGATATCCGCACCGTGCAGACGCTGGTCGACGGTGACGACTTGCAGTTCACCTATGGTGCACAGGACATCTCCAAGCACGAGTCCGGTGCATACACCGGTGAGGTTTCCGGCAAGATGCTCTCCGCCCTGGGATGCTCCTGGGCAGTCGTTGGTCACTCCGAGCGCCGTCAGTACCACGGTGAGACCGACCAGCTGGTTGCTGAGAAGGCCGCAGCAGCCCTGGCTAACGGCATCAGCCCGATTGTCTGCGTGGGCGAGCCGCTCAACGTGCGCGAGGCAGGCACTCACGTGGATTACGTGGTCACCCAGACCCGCAACTCCCTGCAAGGACTTTCTGCCGAGGACCTCTCAAAGACCGTCATCGCTTATGAGCCGGTCTGGGCAATCGGCACCGGTAAGGTTGCTTCCGCTGAGGACGCGCAGGAAGTGTGCGCAGCTATTCGCGAGCTCGTCCGTGAGCTGGGCGGCGATGAGGTGGCCGAGGGCATCCGCATTCTCTACGGTGGCTCCGTCAAGGTGGATTCCATCGCGGAGATCGTAGGCAAGCCGGACGTCGACGGTGGCCTTGTCGGCGGTGCTTCTCTCAAGGGCGAGGAGTTTGCCAAGCTGGCGGCTAACGCCGCCCAGGGCGCATAGCCCTCATAGCAGCTGGCATCACGCTAAATAGCCGTGGCGGGTCGGAATGGTTTCTGGCCCGCCACGTGGTGTATTATCGGGCATTATTGCGCCTGCTTTTGGCGCCCACTTCTCCGTGGGCTGGCGGCATAGGCTGTCACCCACCACAATAAACGAACGAACGCGTAAAACAAGGAACTATTTCATGATCTTGGCACTGGAAATCATCCTCGTGATTGCCGCAATCCTGATGTCTGTCTTCGTGCTGCTGCACAAAGGTAAGGGCGGCGGTCTTTCCAGCCTTTTCGGCGGCGGTGTGCAGTCCAACTTGTCTGGTTCCACCGTGGTTGAAAAGAACCTTGACCGTTACACAGTGGTCATGGTGGTCATCTGGCTCGCCTGCATCGTAGCCCTGAACCTGCTGCAGGCATTTAGCAGCTAAAGCCAGCCAGCTGGTCCACGGCCACAACAACGCTTAACGCCGCGTGCTTCCTCCTAAGGAGGAGGGAACGCGGCGTTATTTTTCCTAGACTGCAAGCGGCCGGAGGAACCGTGGCGCTAAAGCCGCTGTGCGGCGTCTTCACTCACGAAAAGCAGAGTCTCTTCGGTACCCTGCGCGCCTGCGGCAGGCCAATCCTCAGCCGCGGCGCCGGCTGCGAGGTGGGACGCAGCTTCGGCCTTCTCCTCGCCGGAGACGAGGAACCAAATGCGTTGGGAGCGATTGATAGCAGGGTAGGTCAGCGTGACGCGCTCTGACGGGGGCTTAGGGGAATCGTGGACAGCAAATGCATAGTCCGTGTCTTCATAGACTGCCTCCGAATGCGGAAACAGAGAGTTAATGTGGCCCTCATGTCCCATGCCCAAGAGGTGAATGTCGAAGCCCTCTGGGGCAAAATCACGGATCTCGCCCTCATAGGCTTGGGCGGCGTGTTCCATGGATACCGCACCCAAGTCATAGCCATGAATGTGCTGTTCTGGAATACCGACCTTGCTGAGAAGAGCCTCACGAGCTTGGCCTTCGTTGGAATCCGGATCGCTGACAGGAACATTGCGCTCATCACCGAAGAAGACGTGGACCCGCGTCCAGTCCACGGCCAATGCCGGGTAGTCGCTACCTTGCTGCTGGGCAGCGTCGTGGAGGCGGGCCAATTCGCGCAGGACACCGATTCCAGCACCGCCACCAGTGAGGACTACGCGTGCTACTCCGTCCTTGTGCAGGCCACTGCCCGGGGCTTGAATCGCCGCAACCGTCTCAATAAAGGCGAGTGCAGCGGAGGATATGAGCTCGTCGATGTCGCTAACGCGGCGAAGCGTGACCATGGTGCAGAAAGATCCTTCTGAATGATGAGACTGGGGGAAACGATGAAAAGGTTACGCCTACACACTGTAGTGCACGCGCGCTAAGGCGCGGAGAGCATGGGCGTATGTCCTATCAGAATCAAGGTGGCGCAGCTCTTCCGAGAGCACCTCCGCTTCGGAACGCACAGCGAGGCTCACGAGCGATTCTGGAGAACCGGGGACGCTGACCTTAACCGTTGTGGCGTCGACAGCCGTTACAGTGATATCCGCGGTGGGGCGCCGGAAAACTAAGGAGGTAATCGGGAAGGCGCCTGCCTCGCACTTCGAGATCTTACGGGTGACGGGGACGGAAAGGGCGTCGAGCAGCCAGCCAGCTGCAAAGTCGACGGCGGCGTGGTGCTCGGCTCCGGAGATCTCCACCGAATTGACAGGCTCGTGTGGGTGGCGGTCAAGAGACGAGGCGATGATGCCACGCCACAGGGTGATGGCGCCCCAGGACATGTCGGAATCACCCGGCTTATAGCCGGAGGACAGCACGTGCAGGTCGTATTGATCAACACCGCTGCCGAAAGCCACGTTAGTGATGCGGCGCTGAGCAAGAGCACCGATGGGCACTGCGGCGGGAGCAGGCGGGCAGGCAGTAGGCCACCACGCGACGATTGGTGTATCCGGAAGAAGAAGGGGAGTAACCACTGCTTCTGCCTGGTCGGCGAGGGCGCCGTGCAGGTGCATAACGACGATTTCCGAGGCACCAGCCTCGCCACCAACGCGCAGCTCAGCATCGAGGCGGGTTTCCTCCTCGAGGGAGCCCGAGGCGATCACGATGACGCGAGAGGGGTGCTCGTGGGAGGCATCGCGTACTGAAGTGAGCAGGTTGTCAAGATCATCGCCTTCTTCGGTCATGACGATGAGCGTAAGAACGCGTCCGGTCGTGAGCGTGTAATGCTCCTGCATCTCCACGAGCTTCTTAGAGATTTTGCGCGTGGTCGTATCTGGCAAGGGGATAATCATAAAGCCATTTCTCCTAGGGACCTACGGACGGCGCCAGGAATGACCCCGGCGGCGCAGCATTCTATCGGCAGACTCCGGCCCCCATGTGCCAGCGCGGTACTGCTCTGGCTGACCGATGTTGGACCAGTATTCAATGATGGGGTCGAGGATGGACCAAGACAGCTCCACTTCCTCGTTGGTGGGGAAGAGTGAGGACTCGTCTAAGAGGGCGTCGAGAATAAGGCGCTCATAGGCCTCCGGTGATTCCTCGGTGAAGGCCTCAGCGTAGGCGAAGTCCATGTTGACGTCGCGCACTTCCATGGTGGAGCCGGGGACCTTGGAGCCGAAGCGCATGGTGACGCCTTCATCTGGCTGGACGCGGATCACCACAGCATTCTGGCCTAGCGAATCAGCTTGACCTTGGTCAAAAGGCTGGTGTGGGGCGGTCTTAAAAACGAGCGCAATCTCCGTCACGCGGCGGCCGAGGCGCTTGCCGGTGCGCAGGTAGAAAGGAACGCCCGCCCATCGTCGGGAATTGACCTCAAGGGTGCAGGCTGCATAGGTTTCCGTCGTGGATTCGGGATCGAAGCCTTCCTCTTCTCGGAGGCCCTTAACATACTCCGAGCCTTGCCAGCCGGCGGAGTATTGGCCGCGGGCCGTTGTTTTGTTGAGCGGGTGCACCGCATTGGTGGCGCGCAGCACCTTGATCTTTTCTGCTTGGAGCGCCTCAGGGTCAAAGGAGGAAGGCTCCTCCATGGCGACGAGGGCTAGCAGCTGCAGGAGATGGTTTTGGATGACATCGCGGGCAGCGCCGATGCCGTCGTAGTAGCCAGCACGGCCTCCGAGCCCGATGTCTTCGGCCATCGTGATCTGCACATGGTCGATATAGTGCGCATTCCACATGGGTTCGAAGATCTGGTTGGCAAAGCGCAAAGCCATGATGTTCTGCACCGTTTCCTTACCCAGGTAGTGGTCGATGCGGAAGACCGAGGACTCTGGGAAAACGGCATTGACGATCTCATTGAGCTGGCGCGCGGAGTTCTGATCGTGGCCGAAAGGTTTCTCAATGATGACGCGGCGCCAAGAATTATCCGTGCTATCAGCCATGCCGACGCGCTCCAACTGATGGCAAATATCGGAGAAGAACTCCGGGGGCACGGAAAGGTAGTAGGCCCAGTTACCGCCCGTGCCGCGGGAAGCATTGAGCTCAGCGAGCCGGGCAGACAGCTTGTCAAAGCCTTCGTCATCGAAGTTGCCTTGCACAAACTCGATTCCCTTGGCCAAGTGCTCCCACACATGCTCACTGAACGTGGTTCGTGCACCTGCCTCGGCGGCTTTGCGGACGTAGTCGCAGAAAGCCTGTTTATCCCAGTCACGGCGGCCGTAGCCGACCAAGGTGAAGCCTGCCGGAAGCAATCCGCGATTGGCCAGGTCATAGATAGCAGGCAGGAGCTTCTTGCGCGCCAAGTCACCCGTGACGCCAAAAATCACCATGCCAGAAGGGCCGGCGATGCGTGGCAGGCGCTTGTCCTTCGCGTTGCGCAACGGGTTGACCCACGCGCTGGTAGTGCTCACTAAGTGTCCTTTCGGTCTGTGTGAGTTAAGTCCAACTGCTCAGCATAGCGACCCGCGCCCCGTAGGCCATAGTTGCGTGGCCATAGACGGTGCGAGAGTCGCTAACGAGCAATCACTGTTCGCGGTTGTCTAGGCAAGGCGATCCGTTATAGAAGCGAGCAGAGCTTCCCATGCATCGACGAACTTGTCGACGCCCTCCTTCTCCAGCACTGCGAAGACATCGGCGAAGTCAATGCCAACTGCCTCCAGTTGTGACCACACCTGCTCTGCCTGCTCAGAAGAGCCACTGAGAGTATCGCCGTGCAGGTTTCCCTGCTCGAGGACGGCATCGATGGTCTTCTCTGGCATCGTGTTAACGGTATCCGGTCCGGCTAGCTCGGAAACATAGAGCGTGGCGGGGTAGTCGGGGTTCTTAACGCCCGTCGACGCCCACAGGGGGCGTTGCGGGTTCGCGCCAGATGGGAGGTCTTCGCCGCCCTCCTTGAACTCTTTGCGGTACAGGGCGTAGGCGCGCTGAGCGTTGGCCACGCCAGCCTTTCCACGCAAGGCAAGAGCCACGTCTGAGCCGTTCAGTTCTAGGCGCTTGTCTACTTCGGTATCCAAACGGGAGACGAAGAAGGATGCTACGGAGTGAATCGTGGAGACATCCTTGCCCGCCGCAGCGGCGCGCTTAATTCCCTCCTTATAAGCCGCAATGACCTGGGCATAGCGCTCGACGGAGAAGATGAGGGTGGCATTGACGGAGATGCCCTCGGCGAGGGCGTCGGAGATGGCGGGAAGGGAGCCATCGGTAGCTGGGATCTTGATCATGAGGTTGGGGCGCTCAACCTTGGCCCATAGCTCACGTGCCTGCTCCAAGGTAGCTTCCGCATCGGCGGAGATGCGGGGATCTACCTCGATGGAGACGCGGCCATCGCGGCCGCCCGACTTCTCGTAGATCTCGGTAAAGACGTCGCACGCGTTGCGGACATCGTCGATAGCCAGTGAATACACTGCTTCGTCCGCGGTAGCGGACTTTTCCTTCAGCACTGCGATATCGGAATCATAAGAGGTTCCGGAGGACATTGCGGCAGCAAAGATCGCGGGGTTCGTGGTGACACCCACGATGGACTTAGTGTCCAAGAGCTCACGGAGGTTGCCGGACTCCAGGCGCTCGCGGGAAAGATCATCGAGCCAAGTTGACGTCCCGAGGCGAGCCAGATCATCAATATGCGTCATGGTGTGGTGTAGGTCCTTTCGTGAGGGGAACTCGGAACGGGAGACTAATCTGCCTGCGCAGCGCTTAGTGCTTCGCGCGCGGCATCAGCAACGGCCTCGGCGGTGAAACCGAACTTCTCAAAGAGCTCTGCGGCAGGTGCGGAGGCACCGAAGTGCTCCAGAGACACGGTGCGGCCGAAGGAACCGGTGTACTTGTGCCACGGCATGGAGATACCGGCCTCGACGGAGACGCGAGCGCGGACCGAGGAGGGAAGGACGGAGTCGCGGTAGGAAGCATCCTGCTCATCGAACCACTCCAGGCACGGTGCGGAAACGACCCGGGTAGCAGTGCCTTCAGCCTCGAGCTGCTTGGCGGCTTCTACCGCGAGCTGCACCTCGGAGCCGGTGGCAAGAAGGATGACATCTGGGGTTTCCTTCGATGCCTCAACAAGGATGTAGGCGCCGCGGCGTACGCCTTCGGCCGCCTTTTCCTTGGTGCCCTCAAGCACTGGAAGGTTCTGGCGGGACAGCGCTAGTCCCTTCGGAGCGGCCTTGTACTCGAGTGCCGCCGCCCACGCCTGGGCCGTCTCGTTAGCATCGGCTGGGCGGATGACGGAGAGATTGGGGATGGCGCGCAGGGCAGCGAGCGTCTCTACCGGCTGGTGGGTGGGGCCGTCCTCGCCCAAGCCAATGGAATCGTGGGTCCACACGTAGTAGGTATCGGTAGACATGAGCGCACCGAGGCGCACGGCGGGGTACTGGTACTCAGAGAAAATAAGGAAGGTACCGCCGTAGACGCGGGTATTGCCGTGCAGCGCGATGCCGTTCATGATGGCGGACATAGCGTGCTCACGAATACCGAAGTGCAGGTTACGGCCATAAGGCGTGGCGGTCCAGGCATCCGTGGTGATGGATTCGGGGCCGAAGGACTCCGCGCCCTTGATCACCGTGTTATTGGAGCCTGCCAGGTCGGCGGAACCGCCCCACATCTCCGGCAGGGAGGCGGCAAGTGCTTGAATGGCGGCTTCAGAAGCCTTTCGCGTAGCCAGAGACTCGCCCGCTTCCCAGGTGGGAAGCTCGGCGGCGAAGTCAGCAGGAAGCTCGCGGGCCTGGAGGCGATCGAAGAGCTTCTTCTCCTCCGGGTTGGCCGCGGCCCACGCGTCGAACTTCTCCTGCCATTCAGCATGCTTCTGCGCCCCGCGGTCAGTCAGCTCGCGGGTATGAGCGAGGACTTCCTCGTCGATGTGGAAGGACTGCGCAGGATCGAAGCCGAGGACCTCCTTGGTAGCAGCCACCTCGTCTTCACCGAGGGCGGCGCCGTGGACGCCACCGGTGTTCATTTTGTTCGGTGCCGGGTAACCGATCACCGTCTTCACGCGGATGAAGGAGGGACGGGAGGTTTCGGCGCGGGCAGCAGCAGCGGCCGCTTCGATGGCTTCTACGTCCTCACCGGACTCAACGGTTTGGACGTGCCAGCCATAAGCCTCATAGCGCTTGGCGACGTCCTCGTTGAAGGCAATGTTGGTGTCATCCTCGATAGAGATGCGGTTGTCATCCCAGAAGACGATGAGGTTGCCCAGCTTCTGAGTGCCTGCCAGGGAGGAGGCCTCAGCAGTCACGCCCTCCTGCAGGTCACCATCAGAGGCGATGACATAGACGTAATGATCGAAGGGAGATTCTCCAGCTGGGGCGGAAGCGTCGAACAATCCACGCTCCTTGCGCGCGGCCATGGCCATACCAACAGCGGAAGCCAGGCCCTGGCCCAGCGGGCCGGTGGTGATTTCTACGCCGTCGGTGTGGTGAACCTCCGGGTGGCCGGGAGTCTTAGAACCCCACGTGCGCAAAGACTTGAGATCCTCCATCTCGAGGCCGAAGCCGCCGAGGAAGAGCTGGATGTACTGCGTCAGAGAAGAGTGCCCGACGGAGAGGACAAAGCGGTCGCGCCCCGCCCAGTGAACATCTGCTGGGTCGTGGTTGAGCACGCGCTGGTAGAGCGTGTAGGCCAGAGGCGCCAAGGACATGGCGGTACCGGGGTGGCCGGAGCCGCAGTTCTGAACGGCGTCGGCAGCGAGCACGCGGACGGTATCCACGGCGCGGGTGTCGAGGTCACTCCAGTCCGAAGGATAACGGCGCTGGACCATAGCCTGCAGTTCCGGGGACAACTTTTCGTGCGACACGGCGAAAACCTCACTTCGCTTCTCGAAACAGATATACCGTTAATCAGTGTAAAGGTTTTTCGATCTTCGGCGGGGGATTATATAAACCAGGTTTCGGGCGGTAGTCTGGCATGGTTGACGCCGTTGCTCCCCGCTATCGGCTCTGGCTGGCGAGTGATTCGAAAAGAAAACCTCGACCGTGCCACACGCCTCTCGGGATGACTCGGGAACTTTTTAGCGCGAGCAGACGACCACTACTTCAGACCCATAAGCAATACACCCACGTGCCGGATATACGGAGGACTATTCCTTGGAGACCATCAAGGCCTATTTTGCGCTAACGAAACCGAGGATCATTGAGCTCCTCCTCGTGGCAGCAATCCCGGCTATGCTCCAGGCCCAGCGTGGATTCGAGGCAGTGTCCTCAAACTTCTGGCTCATCGTATCCACCATCTTCGGCGGATGGATGGGTGCCGCTGCGGCCCACACGTTCAACAACGTCGTGGATTATGAGATTGACCAGAAGATGCAGCGCACTCGTGCTCGGCCGCTGGTGCGCAAGACTATTTCGCGCCGGAATGCCGCCATTTTCGCTTGGGTCATGCTCGCACTATCCGTCTTTTGGCTGGGCGTGCTGGCGCATTCCTGGCTGGCGGCGTTCTTCGTGCTGTTGACCAACTTCTTTTATGTCATCGTCTACACGAAGTTCCTCAAGATGCGAAACTCCCAGAACATTGTCTGGGGCGGCCTAGCAGGCTGTATGCCCGCCATGGTGGGCTGGGCAGTTATCCGGGATAACGCGCCGGCAGGGGAGCCTGACCGCTGGTGGCAGGCCGTAGTGTTGTTCCTCATTATCTTCTTCTGGACCCCGCCTCATACGTGGGCGCTGGCGATGAAGTACAAGGAGGACTACCGCAAGGCCGGGGTGCCGATGTTGCCCGTCGTTGCCGGAGAAGTGGAAGTAACCCGGCAGATTGTGTGGTACACGGCCGGAACGGTTATTGTGACCTTCCTTATTATCCCGGCGGCCTCCTGGATCTACTTGGTGGCCGCGGTGGCCTCTGGTGCGGTCTTCCTCTGGATGGCAATCCGCCTCCACCAAGGGGTGAAGAAGGGCGCAAAGGTTAAACCCATGCGCCTCTTCATCTACTCCAATAACTATCTCTCAGTCCTCTTCATTGGACTGTCTATCGACGCTGTCGTGGGCTGGGAACCTATCGGGCGCATGCTGGGCTGGTCAGCCGCCCTCTTCTAACGAGGCGGCCTGCCAACCGGTACAGAAAACCCCCAACTATTTCTACCTAGCCCAGGGAGCTACTCCCTGGGCTAATCTTCTCTTACGCGTAGGACGATAGAGCCGGTGGTCTTGCGCTCTTGAAGGTCGCGGTGGGCTTGTGCGGCTTCGACGAGGGGATACTCCGCGGAGACGCGGAAGTCGAGGTCGCCATCGATGACCGCCTGCACCACTGCCTGGGCGCGCATCTGGAACTCGCCTTCCTGGGAGGTCCAAGCGCCGAGTGAGGGGCGGGTGAGGAAGATGGAACCGTGCTTATTAAGCAGCTGCGGGTCCATCGGCGGGACGGGGCCCGACGCGGCGCCGAAAAGCGCGACCGTGCCGCGAGGGCGCACAACTTCTAGAGACTCATTGAAGGTGGCTTTGCCGACGCCGTCGTAAACCACGTCGACGCCGCGCCCGCCATTGTGTCGGCGCACCTGCTCGGCCAGGCCGCTGCTGTAGCGGAAGACGCAGTCTGCGCCCGCACCATAGGCCAACTCTTCCTTCTCATCCGTGGAGACCACGGAATAGACGGTGGCGCCCAGGGACTTGGCCATCTGGGTGAGGATTAAGCCCACGCCGCCCGCACCGGCGGTAATGAGGCAGGATGCTCCTTCCCCTAGCTGGTAGACGCCGTGGGTGAGGTAGTGCGCCGTCATGCCCTGGAGGAGCATCGAACCGGCAACGGCAGAGGGAATTTCGTCGGGGACGGCCACCACGCGGTCGCGCGGCACACAGACCTGCTCGGCGTAGGAACCGAAGGCGTGATCCCAGGCCACCATCGTGCCCGGGGCAATCTCGCCCTGGGGGTCGTGCACCACGCGTCCGGTTCCTTCAAGGCCGATGATGAAGGGCACGGAGGCGTTGTAGATGCCTTCGCGGTAGTAGGTGTCGATGTAGTTGACACCGGCCACGGAGACGTCGACAAGCAGCTGCTCTTTCGTCGGCGTGGGGGAATCTACCTCGGTGTAGGTGAGGACCTCGGGTCCTCCGGTCGTGGTCACCTGAATAGCATGCATGGTGTCTAGGCTAAACGAAGCCGAGTCCTCCTCGCAGCAAAAAGCGCCGCCATCCTCACTTCCTGGTGAGAACGGCGGCGCTAGGAGTACCTGTTCTAGTGGCTTTGCTGGCTCCGGTGACTCTGCTTAGCCTTTGGCGGCGGGGACGTTCTCGTCACCGCGCTGGGCAGTGTTGGCAGTAGAGCCATCCTCGTTCTCGACGCGGCGCAAGCCATGCGCCCACAGCAGGGCGGTGAAGGCCGTGACCACTGAGGACATGCCTACGTGGAAAGGAACGGTCCAGCGCGGGATGTGGAGATAGAACTGGGTGACACCGATAGCCCATTGGATGACGATGCAGGCAATGAGCACCCAGCCGGCCTTCTTCGCCACCTTGGGAGCGCCGGTGCGGTGCAGGAGGAAGACCACGATGAGTGTCAGCGCTAAGTAGACGTACATGCAGACCGCGTGAATGATGGCCATGCCATAGGTGTCCACGCCGAGGCGGCCCTCCATGCCCACACCGGCATCACCGGAGTGGGTACCCGAGCCTGTCACAAAGGTGCCGGTTAGCAGAACGATGGACAGGGCTACAGTGGCCACCACCGCGAGGGTGCGCACTGCGGCGGGGAAGAGGCGAGTGGGAGTGCCGTCATCGGGCTCGTTAATGCGGGAGAAAAGCATGGCCGCGATCCATACCAGGACCATTGACGGAAGGAAGTGTATTGCCACACTCCACCAAGAAAGCTTCAGCACGACCGAGAGAGCGCCGATGAGTGCCTGCACGAAAACACCTGCGAGCCCTGCCCAGGCATAGACCTTGAGCTCCTTGCGGCGCTGCGCCTTGTGAACGACCACGATGCTGGCGATGGCCGCGGCTGCCACAACGAAGGTCAGCAGGCGGTTGCCGAACTCAATGGCCTGGTGGAGCATCGGGGCCGCGCCCTGGATGGGAACCAAGGAGCCAGGGTGGCAGTTAGGCCAGGTGACGCAACCAAGGCCGGAGCCGGTTACGCGCACGATGGAACCCGACACTGTAATGCCACCCTGGCAGACCAGGAGGATGAGCGCGACGATGCGCTGCGTCTTCACCGAGGGACCGGTGGACGGCGCAGCGGGCGCGGTGGAACGTTGAGGAGAGGAAATATTGGCGGTACTCACGGCTATTCAGCCTACCGCCCGGCCCCATCCGGGAACCAATATCGACGGGTGGGTCACACCATGCAAGGGAGAAGAATCACTTTTAGCCTTCGAAGCGGAACCAACGCACCGCAGCAAACGACGCCACCGCTGCCCACCCCACGAGGACAAGGAGCTCAATGCCCGGGAAGGAACCGTTGAGGGCGGTATCGAGACCAGCAGCCATGGCCACCGTGGGCACGAGGCTGAGTACCCCGTTATCGCCGAGGCCCTGGGAAAACATTGCCCATCCGACGGCACCGAGGAGGAGAAACCAAATTAGGTTGGCTACCGCCAGTACCACTTCAGAGCTGAAGGTTCCGCCCAGCAGCAGGCCTAAAGCTGTAAACGTGGCAACGCCTAACGCCAAGGTGAGCACGCCGATGGCAGCGCCCCCAACAGAAATTCGAAGGCCGAGAATAGCTGCGACGGTTCCGAGCACGAGGAGCTGCAGAACCACCATGGAGAGCACACCGAGAATCTTTCCCACCACGATGGCCCAGGCAGGAACGCCCGAAGCGCCGGTGCGTTTCAGAGCACCGTAGCGCCGATCGAAAGCCAGAGAAATAGCCTGGCCGGTAAAGCCAGACGAGGTAGCGGCCACAGCGAGCACCATGGGGAAAACCTCATCCACACCATGCCCGGTAGTATCCTTCAGCTTCGCAGCACCGATCAGAATAGCGAGCGGAATAATGATGCTCAGCAACTGTTGCTCGCCGTGCCGCAGCATCAGCTTGGATTCGATAGCCCCTTGGGCACGCGCCATGGCCGCCACGCCGACGCGCTGCGGGTGCGGGCTAAAAGTGCCGGGTGCGAAGGTGCTCATGGAGCGTCTCCTTGATTAAAGAACGTGATGAAAGAATCGTGGTGGAAAGCAGCAGCGCTTCTAACTGCGCATCTCGCGGCCGGTGAGGTCCAAGAAGACTTCTTCGAGGTTGCGGTGCGACGTATGCAGGTTGCGGAGGATAACGTTTTGCGCGGCCAAACCCGTGGCGAGATCAGCGATAACGGCTGGACTGACCGTAGAGGTGAGCCGGTAGTGCAAGGGTCGAATGGCCTCGGCGGAGATCCCTTCCTCGCGCAAGGCCTCCAGGTCCACCGGGGTTGCGGTGTCAAAGTTCAGCTGCGGGATGTCGGTTGTCTCCGTTAGTGAAGCTGCGGTGCCGCTGGCGACGAGCCGACCGTGATCGATGATGACGACATGGTCGCTGAGCGCTTCCGCCTCGTCCATGAGATGAGTAGTCAAGATGACGGTGACGCCGTCGGCCCGCAAAGAGCGAATAAGGTCCCAGACGGCAAGACGCGATTGGGCATCCATGCCTGCGGTGGGCTCATCGAGGAAGACCAATTCGGGGCGCCCAATGATGGCCAGTGCGAGAGAGAGACGTTGTTGTTGCCCACCGGACAAACGTCGGTAGCTATTCTTTGCCACTCCGCGCAGCCCGAGGGTATCCAGAAGCCACTCCGGGTCCAAAGGATTTTCGTTATAGGAGGCGCTGAGTTCGAGCATCTCCTTGACCTTGATGCCGGAGTAGGAGCCCCCGCCCTGGAGCATGATGCCGATGCGGGAGCGCACTGCATCAGGGATGCGTGCGGGGTCAAGGCCTAAGACTTCAATGTGGCCGGAAGTGGGCTTTTTGAAGCCTTCACACATCTCGATGGTGGTTGTCTTTCCTGCACCGTTAGGCCCCAGCAAACACAGGATCTCGCCATAATTGGCGCGGAAACTCAGCCCGTTAACTGCGTTGACGTCGCCATAGGTCTTAATGACGTTATCTAATACAAGAGCTGATGTAGTCACGGAGCCTTAGTCTAGGACACGGACGCCTGAGCGGCGCAATGCAACCCACCCCACAGCGGCGAGCGCGAGGAACGTCACCAAGGCAGCAAGGTAGATGACGAATACCGTCCCGGGAGGAAGCCCGAGCCCGCGGGGCAGGACGATAAAGCTCATCAACCCGGAATAGATCATGACGGCCATGCGGAAGAAGCGGCGGTTAGCCCACGCGGCGAGCGGCAGTACAGCCCACAGGATGTACCAGGGTTGGACAACGGGGAAAAACACCACGAGCACAAAGGTGGATACTCCCAGACCACCCACTGGATGGATTGCGCCGCGGTAGGTGGCAAACAGCATGCGGATCATGAAACCCCCGGCGATAATGACGCCCACGGTACGTGTGACGCTGAGGATGGCCTCGGTGTGATCACCCAAACCCAGCAGCATCCCCAGGGAGCCGGCGCCGACACCCACGGAGGTAGTCGCGGACAGCCAAGAACGGATCGTTGCTGCGCCGCCCTGACCAAAAATCCAGCCTATGTCGATCCCCGTGATGACAGTGACAGCGGCGATGGACGCTGCGAGCACCAGCAATTGGGTCACGCCAGCGCCAAGCACCGCCCGCACTGGTGGGATGCCGTGCTTGTCGACGCGACTCCGCGCCGCCGCCATGCCAACAAAGCCTAGGCCAATGAAGCCGGTCACCTTGACCATGCCCGCGCAGGAAATAAGGACACCCGAGGCCAGAAACAAAGCCCATACGCGCCAGCAGGCGGAGTGCTCATCATTAACCGCTCGCAGGCCCAGCTCTACGCCGACGAGAGCCAACCCCAGCATGAAGGATTCATTGTGGATTCCGCCGACGAGGTGGAGGATGGTCAAGGGGTTAAGGATGCCCAGCCACAGCGCCGCTTCGGGGGATACGCGGCACCGGGTAGCAAGCCGTGCAATGGCCCAGCCGGCAGCGATGATGCCGAAAAGAGAAAACACGCGGTGCAGCACCACACCCCAGATGATGGAATCGTTAGTCAGCCAGCTTACGACAGCTGCCAAGCCTAAGGCCACAGGGCCATAGGGCGAAGGGGAGTTTGCCCAAATGAAGGGGACGGACCGGGCAAGGTCATTATCCGCGCCCAAAAGTTGCACGGGGCCCGCGGAATAGGGATCGAGCCCTTGAAGCACGATGGAGCCGTTGGCGAGATAAGAGTAGATGTCTTGGGTAAACAGCGGCGCGGTGACGAGCAAGGGGAGAACCCACCCCAACCACGTTCGCCACATCTGACTTTGGGTGACTACTCGCGGGGAGTGGCTAAACCGCGGATCTTCGCTAGGTGTCGAGCCTGTACTTGCGCTTGCCGAGTTCTTACGCAGGCGCAGCGGCGCCCCCACCAACGGGGCCATGCATACCCAGGCCGTCACCATGAATCCGACACCAATAAAGACAAGGGCGGATGCTGATTGCAGCATGCGCGTCATGAGCGAGCCAAAAGGCAATGACTCATAAGGATTCCCCACGACGGGCAGGGCACCGGCACCCAGGCCGCCGAGTGCAATTAATAACGCTCCAATGGTTCCGAGCCATCTCAGGCTAAAAAGTGTGCGCAGTTGGGCAATGGTGCGGCGGTGAACGTCGCCAAGCGCTGCGTGGTCCGCGCCTTCGGTGGAGTCGGGAAAATCCTGGTGGAGGAGCGCGGAGCGGGATCCCGGTACTCCCATGCGGGGGAGTTCATCGCGCACGCCCCAGATGACTCGGTGCAATCGCCCCGATTGGGTGTAGCCGCGCTCGATATTCATGCCTGTTTACCTTAGTCGCTCGTTGGTGAGAAGCGACTAGGTGTCCGCGACACGAATGAAAGAGTGGAAATCGGGAATGAATTAAGGAACACTAGTGTTGTCTAAAGGGAGAATGTTTCATTCAAGGAGGTGTACACCGTGACGAAGGAGTTGCCAAGGGAAACTCGCTCTACAGAGGGCGATACCCGCAGACACGTCATGCTGTTGCTTCTCAAGGATGGCCCGGTAACGGCGTCGTATTTGGGTGGACGTCTCGGTCTCTCTGCAGCCGGCATTCGTCGGCACTTAGACATTCTGGTGGAGGAAGGACTCACCGAGGTGGTGCACCGCCGCCCGTCAGCCCGTCCTGGGCAGACGGCAGGCCGTGGTCGCCCCGCCAAGCATTTCCGCCTCACCGATCAGGGCCGCGCTCAATTCGGGCACGCCTATGATCAATTGGCGGCGGAAGCGCTCACTGCTTTGCGCGAAGCGGGTGGTCCGGAGGCGGTTCGCCACTTCGCTAAGGCCCGCTTCGAGCGTCTCGTGGAAGACGTGACACCTTTGGTAGAGGATGAAGAGTCTGTCCCAGAGGTAGCACGCCGCTTGGCTGAAGTGCTTGATGCACATGGCTATGCGGCCACGGTGACGTCGGTGGGCAACGGAGTACAGATTTGCCAGCACCATTGCCCGGTCGCCCACGTGGCCGCCGAGCACCCGGAGTTGTGTGAAGCTGAACAGGAAGTTTTCTCCGCATTATTAGGCAAACATGTGCAGCCCTTGGCCTCCATCGCGGATGGCCATGGAATCTGCACCACGAATATCCCCTTAACTCCCGTTCCACTATCTTCGGCGGAACGGGAGGAGAACTGATCGAACTAGAAAGGAGCGGGCTTTGACACAGGCACAACCAGCACCCGGGCTTGAGACCAAGATGAGCGATGACGAGATCATCTCCTCCATCGGTGGCTATGAGTACGGCTGGCGTGATTCCGACGAAGCCGGCCAGGCAGCACACCGCGGTTTGAGCGAGGATGTCGTCCGCGATATCTCGAAGAAGAAGAACGAGCCGGAATGGATGCTCGAGTCCCGCCTCAAGGCGCTGCGTGTATTCAACAAGAAGCCGGTTCCGACGTGGGGCCCGGATCTCTCCGGAATCGATTTCGACAATATTAAGTACTTTGTCCGCTCCACCGAGAAGCAGGCCCAGACCTGGGACGACCTGCCGGACGACATTAAAGAGACCTACGACAAGCTGGGTATTCCGGACGCCGAAAAGAAGCGTCTTGTCTCTGGCGTTGCCGCGCAGTATGAGTCCGAGGTGGTTTACCACAAGATCCGTGAGGACCTCGAGGCTCAGGGCGTTATCTTCGTTGATACCGACACCGCCGTGCGCGAATACCCGGAGATCCTTCAGGAGTACTTCGGCACTGTTATTCCGGCCGGTGACAACAAGTTCTCTGCGCTGAATAACGCGTGCTGGTCCGGCGGTTCCTTCGTGTACGTCCCGAAGGGCGTCCACGTAGATATTCCGCTGCAGGCCTACTTCCGTATTAACACCGAAAACATGGGCCAGTTCGAGCGCACCCTCATCATCGTGGAGGAGGGCGCCTACGTTCACTACATCGAGGGCTGCACCGCGCCGATCTACAACTCGGATTCGCTGCACACCGGTGTTATTGAGATCATCGTGAAGAAGGGTGGCCGCTGCCGCTACACCACCATTCAAAACTGGTCCACCAACGTCTACAACCTGGTGACCCAGCGCGCCAAGGTCGAAGAGGGCGGCACCATGGAATGGGTCGATGGCAACATCGGCTCCAAGGTGACCATGAAGTACCCGTCCTGCTGGTTGACCGGCGAGCACGCCAAGGGCGAGGTTCTCTCCCTGGCTTTCGCGGCGGACAACCAGGTACAGGACACTGGTTCCAAGATGGTCCACATGGCACCGAACACCTCCTCCAACATCGTCTCCAAGTCCGTGGCCCGCAACGGCGGCCGCGCGGCTTACCGTGGTTTGGTGCAGGTTAACGCCAACGCTGCCAACTCCACAGCCAACGTCGAGTGTGACGCCCTCCTGGTGGATAACAACTCGCGTTCGGATACCTACCCGTACAACGACATCCGCAATGATCACGTCACCTTGGGCCACGAGGCAACGGTCTCCCAGGTCTCTGAGGAGCAGCTGTTCTACCTCATGTCGCGAGGCATCGCTGAGGAAGAGGCCATGGCGATGATTGTGCGCGGCTTCGTCGAGCCGATTGCTAAGGAGCTCCCCATGGAATATGCGCTGGAGCTGAACCGTCTTATCGAGCTGCAGATGGAAGGATCGGTGGGCTAAGTGGTAGCTTCCAACGAATTTAATCCTGCTGACGTCACCAAGGGTGACCAGTTCACCTCATTCAATGTGGAGGATTTCCCGGTTCCGCACGGCCGCGACGAAGTCTGGCGCTTCATCGCGCTGCGCAACCTGCGTGGTCTGCACAACGGCGAGTTCGCACCGGCTACGGCGCAGAAGATCGACGTCGTGGCGCCGGAAGGCGTGACCTCCGAAACCGTTGCGCCTGACGACGATCGCCTAGGCACCGCTGGCGCTCCTGCCGACCGTGTTGCTGCACAGGCGTGGTCCTCGATGCCGGAGGCACAGGTCGTTACGGTCGACGCGGAAGCACGACTGGAGAAGCCGGTGGAGATTACCATCACCGGTGCTGGTGAGGGCGTGACTTCCTTTGGTGCAACCTCCATCCACGTGGGCCACCACGCAGAGGCCACCATCGTGCTTAAGTACGTTGGCTCCGGCACCCACGCGGACAATGTTGAGTTCGTGCTTGGCGACGGCTCCCAGGTCACCGTCGTCGTTGACGCTGACTGGGAAGACGATGCAGTGCACCTGTCCCACCAGATTGCAAAGGTGGGCCGGGACGCCGTACTGCGCCACAACACCGCCATCTTTGGCGGCGAGATTGTGCGCCTCGCTCCGCGCGTGGTTTTCGATGCTCCCGGCGGCGATGCCGAACTGCTCGGCGTCTACTTTGCTGATGCCGGCCAGTACTTTGAGAACCGCCTGCTGGTGGACCACGACGTGCCGAACTGCCGTTCCCGCGTGTTCTACAAGGGCGCTCTGCAGGGTGCAACGGCTGCGCAGAAGGCCGATGCCGGCTCCGCTTCCCGCACCCCGGAGGCCCGCACCTGCTGGGTCGGTGACGTGCTCATCCGCAAGAATGCGAACAACACGGACACCTATGAGACGAACAACAACCTGATCCTCACCGAGGGTGCGCGTGCTGACGCCATCCCGAACCTGGAGATCCAGACCGGTGAGATCGTCGGTGCTGGCCACGCCGCAACGGTGGGTCGCTTCGATGACCTCGAGCTGTTCTACCTCATGTCCCGCGGTATCCCTGCCGCCGAGGCACGCCGCCTCATCATCCGCGGTTTCTTCTCTGAAGTCATTTCCCGCATCCCGGTCGAGTCCCTGCGCGAGGATCTGGAATCCCGCGTCGTCGACGAGCTCGCCAAGATCAACGCTTAAAACTTTCCGAAAGCAGGTACCAACTCAATGTCTACCCTGGAAATCAAAAATCTCCACGCGCAGGTGCTCCCACACGAGGAGGACGGTGAGCCCACGCCGATCCTCAAGGGCGTGAACCTCACCATCAATTCCGGTGAGACCCACGCTGTCATGGGCCCCAACGGCTCCGGCAAGTCCACTCTGTCCTACGTTATCGCTGGCCACCCTAAGTATGAGGTGACCGAGGGCGAGGTGCTTCTCGACGGCGAGAACATCCTCGAGATGGAAGTCGATGAGCGCGCCCGCGCTGGTCTCTTCCTGGCTATGCAGTACCCGACTGAGGTGCCGGGCGTGAAGATGTCGCAGTTCATGCGCTCTGCCGTGACCGCTATTCGTGGCGAGGCCCCGAAGCTGCGCGAGTGGAACAAGGAGCTCACTGAGGCCCGCGAGAAGCTCTCCATCGACAAGTCCTTCGCTCATCGCTCCGTGAACGAGGGCTTCTCCGGTGGTGAGAAGAAGCGCCACGAGGTCATGCAGCTGGATATCCTCAAGCCGAAGTTCGCCGTCATGGACGAGACCGACTCCGGTCTGGACGTCGACGCCCTGCGCGTCGTCTCCGAAGGCATCAACAGCTACCAAGAGGAGACCAAGGGCGGCATCCTCCTCATCACGCACTACAAGCGCATCCTCAACTACGTTGTCCCGGACTTCGTTCACGTCTTCGCCGACGGACAGATCATCAAGACCGGCGGCGCCGAGCTGGCTGACCAGCTTGAGGCAGACGGCTACGAGCAGTTCCTTAAGTAGGCAGTAGCGCCGACCACGACCACACCACGACACGCTAGAGAAAAAGAACCGAGCACAAGGACCTATGCCTGAACTAGACGTTAATGCGATTCGGGAACAATTCCCTATCCTCTCGCGGACCGTGCGCGACGGTAAACCACTGGTGTACCTGGATTCGGGAGCGACCTCGCAACGTCCCCTGCCGGTATGGAAGGCCGAGGAGGAGTTCGTGCTCGGCACCAACGCGCCGGTGCACCGTGGCTCTTACCAGCTGGCGGAGGAAGCTGATGACGCCTATGAGTCCGCTCGCCAGGCCATCGCCGCCTTCGTCGGCGCTGATCGCGATGAGATTTCCTTCACTAAGAACGCCACGGAAGCGTTGAATGAAGTTGCCTATGTACTCAGTGACGAGCGCGCGGGCGAGCTTTATGTTGGTGAGGGCGATACCGTCGTGGTCACCGAGTTGGAGCACCACGCGAACTTGGTGCCGTGGCAAGAGCTGTGCCAGCGCACCGGTGCGACGCTGAAGTGGTACTCCATGACTGAGGACGGCCGCATTGATCTCGATTCGCTCGAGCTCGATGACTCCGTCAAGGTTGTGGCTTTTACCCACCAATCCAACGTGACCGGGGCTGTGGCGCCTGTCGCGGAGTTGGTACGCCGTGCCCGTGCCGTGGGCGCCATGGTGGTCCTCGACGCCTGTCAGTCCGTTCCGCACATGCCTGTGGATTTCCACGAACTCGACGTCGACTTCGCCGCGTTCTCTGGGCACAAGATGTGCGGCCCAACTGGCGTGGGCGTGCTCTACGGCAAGCAAGCGCTGCTGGCACAGCTGCCGCCTTTCCTCACTGGCGGTTCCATGATCGAGGTAGTCAAGATGGAAGGCTCGACGTTTGCCGAGCCACCGACCCGCTTCGAGGCCGGTACTCAGATGACCAGCCAGGTCGTGGGCCTAGGCGCAGCAGTGAAGTTCTTGAGCGAGGTGGGCATGGAGGCCATCCACGCTCATGAGCAAAAGCTCACTGCATTGGCCTTGGAGAAGCTTGCTGAGATCCCCGGCGTGCGCATCATCGGGCCAGAAAACACCGAGAATCGCGGGGGAGCGGTCTCCTTTATTGTGGATGGGATCCATCCGCATGACCTAGGCCAGGTTCTTGATTCTCATGGCGTGTCCATCCGCACCGGCCACCACTGTGCGTGGCCGCTGCACCGCGCGTGCAAGGCTAATTCGACCGCACGTGCTAGCTTTTACCTGTACAACACTGAGGACGAGGTCGACGCCCTCATAGAGGCGGTGCGGGCTGCCCGCACCTTCTTTGGAGTGAGCGAATGAACCTAGATTCCATGTACCAGGACGTCATCCTGGATCACTATAAGAACCCGAAGTTCTCTGGCCTCCGCGAAGGCCAGGCAGAGGTCCACCACGTCAACCCTTCCTGCGGTGACGAAATCACTCTCCGTGTCAAGCTTTCCGCTGATGGCACCACTGTTGAGGACGTGTCCTACGACGCCGAGGGCTGCTCCATCTCGCAGGCCTCAACCTCCGTCATGGCGGAGGAAATCGTGGGCATTCCGCTGGAGGAGGCTAACGCCAAGCTCGAGGAGTTTGATCGGATGGTGACTTCCCGCGGCGAAGTTGAGGGAGACGACCAGATCATCGGGGATGGCGTTGCCTTTGCTGGCGTAGCCAAGTTCCCCGCCCGTGTTAAATGCGCTCTCCTCGGCTGGAAGGCCTTCCAGGCCGCCACCGTGGAAGCGTTGAATGAATTGGAGAAGTAGATGGCTGATAACACTGAAACCACCGGTGGCAGCACCGATCCTTACCAGGACCAGAATGCCTCCTTCGATGGCGCTGCTGTCAAGCCTGAACAAACCGAAGAGCAGATTGCGAAGACCTTCGATATCACCGAGTACCTCCGTGATGTCATCGACCCGGAGCTCGGAATCAACATCGTTGATCTGGGCTTGGTCTATGACGTCTGGCTCGACGATATTGATGGCAAGAACACCTGCGTCATCAACATGACGCTGACCTCCCCGGCCTGCCCACTCACCGATGTCATCGGCGAGCAGATCGAGGATGTCATCGTGGGCAACAAGCTCGCCGAGGCAGTCCAGCTCAACTGGGTCTGGATGCCGCCGTGGGGCCCGAACATGATTACCGAAGAGGGCCGCGAGATGCTCCAGGCCCTCGGCTTCGCCGTTTAGTTTCGGCTGCAAGTCCCCATCACCGTCAGCCCGAGGCGCCTAAGGTCTTCACAACACGACCTTGGGAGCACTCGGGCTGGCGGTTTCTTTTTCCTTAATGTGCGGTGTTTTAAGTAGCTTTAAGGGCTTGAGAACGCACCGCTATGACGAAGCGGGTGAGGACGCCGGATCCAATGCCGAGGAGATGATGTCCACCGCTTCCTCCTTGGATGTGGCGGATTGAAGACGAGTACGGAAGTTATCCTTCATGATCGCCCGCGCCAGCTTGGAAAGCAGCTTGAGGTGCTGCTTGCCAGCATCCTCAGGCACAGCAATGAGGAAGACCAACGTCGTTGGCTCCTCGCCCTCTGCCCACGTAATCCCCTCGGGAAGACGAGCAAAGGCCAGAGTCGGCACTGTCACTCCCGCGGAACGAGCATGTGGGATAGCCACACCATGCCCCACACCGGTCGAATGCTTCGCTTCCCGCTCTAGGGCCGTAGTGATAACTGCGGAAGGATCAGAAAGCCGAGGGGAGACAAGCTGAACCAGCGATTCGATGGTTTCCTTGCGATTCGTGCCAAGGTCTTGGTCAAGGCTCACCGTGTCGGTAGAAAGCAAAGGTTCTTCCTGGACCGATGCTTCTGACACATCCTCCTTAGCTATGCCCGCTTCACCCCGTTCACCCGAGCTCTCATTCTTACTCTGGGCTTTTCTATTTTGGGTAAATCCGATCAACAGAAGCATGACGGAAGCACAGACAACGACACCAATAAGCAGTGCGATGAAGAAGCCCACGACGTTGTCGACAGCCCCGAGCACAGCAACGATGGGGCCACCATGCATGACATGGTCCTTGACCCCGAATACACCTGCCAGGGCGCCTGCTACCGCACCACCGATGACGTTGGCCGGGATGACCTGCAGCGGGCGTGCCGCCGCAAGAGGGATAGCGCCTTCAGTGATGCCAAAGAACCCCATGAAGAGCGCGGCGATACCGGCGTCCTTCTCCGCCTTATTGAACCAAGCACGGCGTACGAGGGTCGCAACACCCACCGCCAGGGGCGGTACAGCGATGGCGGTAGCCGCCATGCCCATCGGAGCCGCATTGCCGGCTGCAATCATGCCCCCGCCGAACAGGAAGGCAGTTTTATTAAAGGGACCGCCCATGTCGAAAGCGATCATCGCGCCAATGACGAGACCGAGGACAATGACAGAGGAGCCTTCCATCCCGGCGAGGTACTCGGTCATGGCTTCAAAGGCGCCGGCTACTGGCGCACCGACAAGGTAGATAAAGATGAGCCCCACAATGAGCGTGGTGAAGATCGGAATAACGATGATCGGCCAAATCGGGGCGATGTACTTATTAACGGGAATCTTTTTGATTCCCAAGGCTACGTAGCCTGACAGGATGCCTGTGACGATGCCTCCTAGGAAGCCCGCTCCAGCTTCAGAGCCGTAAAGCGAGCCGGTCGTGGCGATAAGGCCGGTGATGAGTCCTGGTGCCAAACCAGGACGGTCCGCAATGCCGACCGCGATATAACCGGAAAGGATCGGCACCATGAGAGAAAAGGCCAGACCACCAAGCTCATTCAGGGTGTTCCAGAAGGAGTCTTCGGGGATAGCCAGGCCCTCGGGCGTGGGTGTTCCTCCGATTGAGAGTGCTACCGCGATGAGGAGACCACCGGTGACCACGAACGGAATCATGTGGGAGACACCATTCATTAGCGCCTTGTAGAGAGTCTGACCCACCGCACGGAACCCCGTGGTACTGCTGGAGTTTTCATTATGCTGAGCTTCTTGCGGCTCTTCGCCCGAAGTCTTTTCTTCCCACTTCGCCGCTGACCGAGCGCGAGTGAGGAGTTCCTTTGGATGCTTAATCGCTTCATCGACACCAGTCGCTGCTAGGCGCTTTCCGCGAAAGCGGTCCTTTGCAATGACGGTGTCGGCACCGATCACGATGGCATCGGCTTCCTCGATGTCCTGAGAGCTAAAGGTGCCTTCGACGCCAATTGAACCATGTGTCTCAATCTTGATGCGGTAACCCAGTTCAGCGGCAGCAGCCTCCAGGTTCTCAGCGGCCATGTAGGTGTGGGCGATTCCGGTCGGACATGCGGTAATCGCGAGGATTAATGGAGATCTCGATGTGTCTGATGTGCTCATGACGCCAATCTAGTCACATCGAACTTCATGCATAAGTGAAACGCGCCGAACAGGAACCAGGTTTTCCAAGGTGCTCTTCACTCTGGATTCCCAGATACAAGCTGAAGCGTCATTGCCGCTGGTTCGGGATTAACTACCCTGGTTGCTAGACTGTTTCGACGTGATTGTGACCAATGATTTCGAGGTGCGCGTGGGCGCACGCACGCTTCTCGACGCCCCCGGCCAGCACCTTCGCGTGCAGCCGGGGGATCGCATCGGCCTGGTCGGGCGCAATGGCGCGGGAAAGACGACCACCATGCGCATCCTGGCGGGGGAGACCGAGCCCTATGGCGGCTCGGTGACGCGCTCGGGTCCTATTGGTTACCTGCCGCAGGATTCCCGCGAGGGCAACACCGAGCAAACCGCGCGTGAGCGCGTGCTCTCTGCGCGCGGCTTGGATGAAATCAAGCGCCGCATGGCCAAGCAGCAAGAGCTCATGGAGACGGCCACGGATGATAAGTTCCGCGACAAGGCCATTCGTAAGTTTTCCCGCCTGGAGGAGGAATACCATACCTTAGGCGGCTATGAGGCGGACTCCGAATGCGCCCAGATTTGTGACAACCTGGGTCTGCCGCAGCGTGTGCTCGACCAGCAGCTCAAGACGCTGTCCGGCGGTCAGCGCCGCCGCGTAGAGCTGGCGCAGATTCTCTTCGCAGCTTCAGCTGGGTCAGGCAAGTCCCAGACCACACTGCTTCTCGACGAGCCCACTAACCACCTCGACGCAGACTCGATTACCTGGCTGCGAGGCTTCCTGTCCAAGCACGAGGGCGGCCTGGTGATGATTTCCCACGACGTCGACCTGCTCGAGGCCGTGTGCAACAAGGTCTGGTTCCTCGATGCCGTGCGCGCTGAGGCCGACGTCTACAACATGGGCTTTAAGAAGTACCTTGATGCCCGCGCCACCGATGAGGCACGCCGCCGCCGCGAGCGTGCCAACGCGGAGAAGAAAGCCGCAGCCCTGCACAAGCAGGCCGCCAAGCTGGGCGCGAAAGCCACGAAAGCCGCCGCTGCCAAGCAGATGCTGCACCGCGCCGAGCGCATGATGAACGAGCTTGATGACGTCCGCGTGGCCGACAAGGTCGCCCACATCAAGTTCCCCGAACCCGCTCCCTGCGGCAAGACTCCGATGAACGCTAAGGGCCTGACCAAGATGTATGGCTCGCTGGAGGTTTTTGCCGGTGTCGATTTGGCCATCGACAAGGGTTCCCGCGTGGTTGTGCTGGGCTATAACGGTGCGGGCAAGACGACTCTGCTCAAGCTTCTGGCGGGCGTGGAGCGCACCGATGGCGAAGGCGGCATCGTCTCCGGGCACGGCCTGCGCATCGGTTACTTTGCTCAGGAGCACGACAACATCGACCCAGACAAAACCGTGTGGGAAAACACCATCGAGGCCTGCCCGGATGCCGGCCAGCAGGACTTGCGTGGACTGCTGGGCGCCTTCATGTTCTCCGGAGACAAGTTGGAGCAACCCGCCGGCACGCTCTCCGGCGGTGAGAAAACCCGACTGTCCCTGGCAACGCTGGTGTCCTCGCGCGCCAACGTGCTGCTTCTCGACGAGCCCACGAACAACCTCGACCCACAGTCCCGCGAGCAGGTGCTCGATGCCCTAGGTACCTACACCGGTGCCGTGGTCTTGGTTACCCACGACCCGGGTGCGGTCAAGGCTCTCAACCCAGAGCGCGTCATCATCATGCCCGACGGCGATGAGGACTTGTGGAACGACGAGTACATGGAAATCGTGGAGCTAGCCTAGAGCCTACTTCTCAGATATAGCTCTATCCTGGCTCTACTTCCTGCGCTAGACTCGGGCTCACAACCACACACCGCTCAAGACTCTTCTCTTGGGTTCTTCCGCTTCCCACGCACAGGGTCTAGAAGTGGTAAAACCCCATCGTGCCGCCGCTGGAGAGGAAGAGACCATGAGCACCGCCGCGACCCTAGATTCCGTCATCGAACCATTGCTCACCGGACTAGTGAGCAAGCGCCCCGAAGTACGCGTGGACTGGGCCTATACCGAATTGAAAGAGGGCATTGAGTCAGGCCAGTGGGACAGCCACCTCGGCCAGATTCGGGAGCGCCTCACCGGTTACCTGCGTACAGACAAAGTGTGGACCAAGGCCTTGTCCGCCCAGCTGCTCAATGTGCTCGCGGAGGCGGGCCACTTTCACTACGAGGACTACCTCACCTTCCGCGCGTGGTATGTCACAGAGGAGGACACTCGCGGCATTGTCAAAGACATCGGTCCTATCATGGCCGTTGGATATGGCGCCGACTACGTAGAAACCTGCGTCCGCAAGGGACTGATTCCGCCCGTCGAAGCGGCAGCAATCATCTCGTGTCGCCTTCGCGCCCCCGGAGGAGTGTGGCATGACGATGAGGGGGTGCGCTTAGCGCGCGCCGCCTGCACCACGGTTGCCAAGAGCACCTCCCCCCATATTCTGGAAATCTGGATCGAGCGGCTGAGCGATACCGTCCTCGCCCAAGGCGTACGCAACGGCAACCGAGCAGTGGTGGAAAACTTCACCCACTTCCTTAAGACCACGGGAAACTTGGTCCGCAGCGAACCTGAGAAGTGGGGAATTGATGACGAACGTGCGCAGCTGACCTTGCCGTTGATCGCAGAGCTCGAGGAGCAACTACGCAACGTCAGCGACTACCGGGAAGTAGTGCCATAGAAGCGCACCTTCGTTACCTCCGTCGTGAGAGCGCGCTGCCACGGGTATCGGTCTGGCGATGCCTGGACCGGTTCGCTGAGGAGCAGGAGAGTATCGGTTCCAGCTGGGCCACCGACCGTGATTTCACCTTCTCTTATCACAATCGCCGATTCGAAGGTACGGTCCGCGCGTTTGCTGCGAACAAGAGCCATCGGTACCTCAACGAAGACAGTGTTTCCGCGCCGCAAAACCGTGAGTTCGTTGGTGACATAGCTAGGTCGAATGCGTTCGGCAGCGATTAAGCCCCACACAAAGATTATGGCCCAGAGCGACAGGAGCAACGCTAGAATTCGCAGAACGCCCGCGGGCAGAAGAAGGTGCACAACGATCATTTCAACCACCAACACCGCGGTGAGAAACCCAAGCATTTGAAGCCTGCCCGGAGGGTGGGGAAGCGCCACCGCGCCCGTGGGGATCAACGTCTGGCCCCGCATCCAACGCCACAGGTCCAGGTAAAGTCCCACTTCATACTTGGCAAGGCGAAATCCAGGATGCTTCTTCACAAATCGCCAGACGTTAGCCACGTAAGCCTCCCACCAAAGCCTCGAGTGCTACACTTTGCGCACCTTTTGTCGGAGTGTCAGCCACGGTCAGCGGAGCGTTGCCCGGCCGGAGCGTTGGGTAGATTCCTCGCATCAAGCCCCGTGGAAGTATGGACTGCAGGTTGTCGACAATGCGCGAAACCCCACGATCTTGCGGAGACAGCGAGCCAAGCTCTCGCCACAAGGTTTCACCTTCACGGAGAGCTGCAAGGCAATCGTCGTCGGCGAGGTTCTGTCGAAGCTGCTCCCAGGTGGCGGATGTAGCTACTCCGGTAAGTGCCATGAGATCCCAGGAATCTAGTTCGAGTTGAAGCATTGCCGGATCCTCGATGACCTGGTTGAGGGAGTCCCGTATATCCTCTGGAGTCCCTTTGGGGGCTCGAGAAAGGGCGCGCAAGCGTTCTCGCTGCTGCTGCAACCGAGCAATTCGCTCATCCAGCATGCTAAACGAGCGCTCGACCGCATCGGGAGATGAGACATCAGCGATCGGGACGCCGGCGTCGATAAGCGCACGTGCACGCAGCACCGACGCCAAATCAGAAACAGAATAGTCGCGATAGTTCCCGCTGGTGCGGGCGGGTTCAGGGACTGCGCCCGTCTCGTGTAAATGTCGTACAGAACGAACTGAGCATCCAGCGACCGCGGCGACGTCCGATATCTTCATAGAACAAAGCTAAACCCTCACATAGTGTGAGGGTCAAGTGCTTGGTGAAATCTAATCCGAGTTACTGAGGCCTTAGTTTCGGAAACCGTGAACCGGCGCCGGGATGAAGCCACCGCGGTTGATGAAGGTGGAGTTGCCCACCTGGTTGACCGGGATGACCGGAGCGTAGCCCAGAAGGCCGCCGAAGTTGACCTCGTCGCCAGCCTTGGTGCCTGGTGCAGGAATGACGCGCACGGCGGTCGTCTTATGGTTCATCACACCAATGGCGGCTTCGTCCGCGATCATGCCGGCGATAGTTTCTGCGGAGGTATCACCCGGGATGGCGATCATGTCCAAGCCCACCGAGCAAATTGAGGTCATGGCCTCCAGCTTGTCGATGGAGATGACACCAGAGCGCACCGCGTCGATCATGCCCTTGTCCTCCGATACCGGGATGAAGGAACCAGAAAGACCGCCCACGCGGGAGCAGGCCATCATGCCGCCCTTCTTCACGGCGTCGTTAAGCAGGGCAAGCGCCGCCGTTGTGCCGTGGGTGCCCACCTGGTCGAGGCCCATGTGCTCCAGGATGTGCGCGACGGAGTCACCCAGTTCCGCGGTGGGAGCGAGGGAGAGGTCAATGATGCCGAAGGGCACACCGAGGCGCTCGGAGGCCATTTCACCCACGAGCTGACCAGCACGTGTGACCTTGAAGGCTGCCTTCTTGACTTCTTCGGCGACCTCATTGAGGGTGGCGCCCTCCAGGGATCCGAGCGCGCGATCGACCACGCCGGGTCCGGACACGCCCACAGATACGACGCAGTCCGGTTCTTCAATGCCGTGGAAGGCGCCGGCCATGAAGGGGTTATCGCCCACGGAGTTGGAGAAGATCACGAGCTTGGCGCAGCCGATAGCGCTGCGATCCTTGGTGAGCTCGGCAGCTTCCTTGATGATGCGTCCCATCTGCGCTGCGGCGTTCATGTTGATGCCGGCGCGCGAGGATGCGATATTCACCGAGGAACACACCAGGTTGGTCTCAGCCAGCGCTTCCGGGATGGAACGGATAAGCGCCTTTTCGGCGGTCGTTGCGCCCTTTTCGACGAGCGCGGAGTAGCCACCGACGAAGTCAACACCGGTCGCTGCGGCAGCGCGATCCAGCGCGCGGGCAACGTCCACGGGGTTTCCCTCGACTCCGGCCACGATGAGCGCGATGGGGGTGACAGAGATGCGCTTGTTGACGATCGGAATACCGAGCTCGGCCTCGATTCCCTCGCATACCTCAACCAGGTGTGCGGCGCGGGATGTCACGAGGTCGTACACGGCCTCGGCGGTGGCTTCCATGGTGGGGCGTGTGCAGCCGAGCAGCGAAATGCCCATGGTGACGGTGCGGATGTCGAGACGGTACTTCTCAATCATCTCGATGGTGTCGAGAATGCTGGCGGTATTGAAGCGGTTAAGCATGACTGGTTATCGTCCCTAAATCTCGTTCATTGCGGTGAACAGTGCTTCCGACTGCACGCGAATGGATTGCTTGATGGACTCACCGACGGTGTTCATCCGCTCCTGGAGCTGCTGGATGCTGACCTCGTTCTCATCGAATTCGACGCGCAGGATCATGGTGAAGTACTCAGACATGAGCGTCTGAGATACATCAACGATATTGACGTTAAGTTCTGCGAGGGCGGTGGATACGGCGGAGATAATTCCGGTGTTATCAACACCGGTAACAGTCATGATGGCGATCATGACTAGATTGTAGCCTGTACGTTTTTCCAGCTGCTCTGGGGTCCTGCAGAGAGATCGGATAGCGCGTACGGTGGCGCACATGACTGATACGACAACAACTGCGCGCAAGAAGGTTCTGTACATCGGCGGCCATGGCAAGGTTGGGCTTTTGGCGGCGCCTAAGCTTGCCGACGCCAACCTCACCGTCCATTCCCTCATCCGCAACCCGGACCAGGTCTCTGATATTGAGGCCCTCGGTGCCACCGCAGTGGTGCGCGATCTCACCGAGCTTTCTGTGGAAGACTGGGCAGAGCTTTTGGCTGACTATGACGTCGTCGTGTGGGGCGCCGGAAACGGTGGCCGTGCTGGCGCGGAGGTGACCTGGGCGGTCGACCGTGATGCGGCGCTGGCATCGATTGCGGGTCTAGAAAAGCTTGCTGCCGAGGGTAAGAACACTCCGGCCTACATCATGATTTCCTACATGGGTGCCACGGAGAACACGACCAATCCTGCGGATGAGAAGTGGTACGCCTACGTGGAGTCCAAAAAGGCAGTGGACAACAAGCTCAATTCCACGGACCTTGACTACCTTATCCTTGGCCCGGCCGCCCTGACGGAGGAGCCTTCGCGCGGCATCACCGTACTAGATAAGGACGCAGAGCGCACCGGTAAACTGACTACCTCCCGGGAGCTTGTCGCTGAGGTGGTCACCGAGGTCGCTGGCCGCGAAAGCTTCCCAGACTCGCCGCTGGAGTTTATCGATGGTGAAGGCAGCGTGAAGGATATCTAAAATCGAGCGGATGCCGCCGCATCAAGCGCGGCGATGACTTGCTCTCTGCTCAATTGGTGGTGGAGGCTCGTATAACGAAGTGGCTTTGTGGACAGGTGGGCCGCGATATACCACCCTGTGGGGTGCTTGAACGTCGCTTGGCTTTGGAACCGTACCACGGCTACTCCCTGCTGCCGGAAGGAGCGGGGAGAAGTGTGGGACTCAAACTCATCGCTGATGATTTCTTGAGCTGTGCCGTCTGGAAGGAAAATGCGTACCTTCGCCTTGTAGTAGTACTCGGTGGGATCCGCGTGCGGCACGTGTCGACCTGTTTGCCAGATCTCGCTGAGCAACGCGGGATAATACTCGATCCATCCATTTTCCGACGCCGTCCGTAGGCGGCGAGCACCCCACGTAGAACTCCGAATTGCTCGAATGTTCCGACCGGCCGCCACGACGAGGACAAGGACGAATACTGCAACGGCCAATCCCTGCCATCCGGAACTAATAGACATATCTTCGCCGATAATGGCTGATAGTGCGATAGCAAGGCCCACCACCGCCGTGATGAGATTGATCCGTAGACTTCGCCATTCAGGTGCGGCCCCGCCGGGGAGTGGCCCAGCCGCTGCGATCGCGCGAGCGATGCTAGATGTGCTTGCTCTCAAGTTCGGGGCGGACACAGAACGACGAGTGCGGGGAATGAGCCTCTCGGAGTAGTGATGTTCCGGGAAGTCGAATGGAGCTAAAGCGTGGTCAGACATGCTTATCAGTTTCTACTAGGGCGGGCATTCTAGGCAGGGAGGTCCTGATCACTAGCCTCTTACCCAGTTCCGCTCTGCAAAAGACAGCGCTGCTTCAATGTTCTTTTGGCGCAGACCATTGTGCAGTTCTGGCTGCGGGTTGGCTGCATCTGCCCGGTACCCCACCACGCCCCATCCGTTGTTGTGGTTGAAATCGGCGGTCGCAACACGTGGCCCGTCGGCGAGCAGCCGGCCACGCAGCTTCAGCCAGTTCGGGTTTGCAGCAATGAATTCTTCGGTCATGCTTTTCGTCAAAGAACCGTCCGGCTGCAAGATCAGTATCGGGGCGGTGTAGTAATAGTCGGTGGTGTCGTTGTAGTCGACGTGGCGCCTGTAGATCAGCTCACCGATCAGCGCTGGCCGGTACTCAATCCATCCATTCGCCCACGCGGTGCGAAGCCTCGTCCTAGCTACCACGCGACCCCGCAGAATCAAGACTCCGATAATGATAAACACTAAGGCACTAGCCCCAGTGATAAGGCTGGCTATCGGAATTTTCCCAATCGTTCCCTCAGCTCCGGGAAACAGGACCGAAATTAAGAGCGCGTGAGCCACCGAGAAAAGTAGTGCCGAACCGCCAATGAAGGTGAGAATAAAGCCAACGACAATTGTGCCGACGTTGGATTGACCGATGGGAGCTCCGACGCTATCAATAGCCTCGCGGATGCCGCTGCGATCCGTGTCTGGGTTAGGCTGCTGGTCATGGTCCTTCAAGGCCTTAGGCGCGAGGGACTCTGCGCTAGTTGAAGGAAGCTTCAACGGAGTGCGGGGAAGCTGCATAGGCGAGTGAGTCATGGGTCACAGCTTAATGGTCCTCACTCCCATTTTTTCAGTGACCTTGGGCGGCTGGGGACTAGCCCCCAAAGGAAGGCACCTAAACTCAATCGGGGAGAGCTAGCGCACCCAACGTTGTTCAGCGAATTGGAGCACGGCATCAACTTGGCCGCTGGTAAGACCGCTGGATAGTTCCGCCTCCGAACTTGATCCATCAGCACGGTAAGCCGCGACGGTCCATCCATTATTGTGCGCGGTATCCACGGTGGCTAACCGGGAGCCCTCAGCGAGCGCGGCGCCCCGTGATCTCAGCCAGTTCGGATTGCCAGCGCGGAACTCACCGGACATTGCGTTCACTAGAGAGCCGTCTGGCTGCAGGATCATTAATGGCGCCGAGTAATAGAAATAGGTCCGCTTACGGTCATCGGGGCCCTCGGTTTCGCTGCGTAAGTACAGAAGCTCGCCAATAAGAGCGGGCCGGTATTCCACCCAGCCGTTGCGCCATGCAGTGCGCAAACGCCGCGCGTTTCCGACTTCCTTGAGAATATTCCGTAAACCAATAACGAAAAACATCAGGCTGACGAAACAAATAATGACTGGGATAAGCGCAAATATGCCTACGTCTGAGTAGCTGGTTCGAGGAACAACAGTGCCAACGAAGAACGAAAACGACATGGTGCACATAAGCAGCCCAACCATACCGATAAATGCCCAGACAGAGACGTTACCAAACGTGAGGCGCCCAGGCAGTGGCCCAGCCGCCTCGATGACCTCGCGGAACCCTGAACTATCTATTCGCGGGTTCGGCTGAGCATCGTGGGCGCGCTGTTCTTTCGGAGCAAGCCGGGGTGTGGCGTTTAGACTAATTCCACACTGCGTCCGCGGAAGCTGTAGGGGAGTATGGTCCATGGGCCACAGTGTAGCGTCAATCACACTCCGCCACCGAGTGCTAAACGCTTAGTGCTCGGCGCGGGAGCCGCGAATCGATTGCTCTACCAAGGAGAGCACCTGCTCTAGATTTTTTGTGTCTCCCAGCGCAAGGCGGTTGATAAAACCGTCCATGAAAGTCTCCAGATATGTCACGAGGGTATCGATGGAGACGTCATCGCGCAGACGACCCTTTTCGGCGTTGGACTCCAAGCGGGCGCGGACTGCCTTATCTAGAATTTCCTGTTCCTCGTGCCACCGAGCGGCGAAAGACGGATCGGTGCGCAGCATCGAGGTAACGGCCAGACGTGTGGCCAACCAGTCGTGGCGCTCAGGGTGCCGCAGCATTTCGCTCATAACCTCGACCAGACCGTTGTTTGCCACGACCTCGGCCTCGCGGGCCGCGTCTTCCCGGGCCAGGGCCAAAAAGAGAGACTCTTTATCGCCGAAGTGGTGAAAGATAGCCCCGCGCGATTTACCCGTGGCTTCTTCAAGGCGGCGGACTGTAGCACCGTCATAGCCGTGCTCTGCGAAGCATTTTCGTGCCCCAACCAGGATGTCGTTGCGGCGGCGATGAAGTTCGGAGTCGCTCATAATCGGCATGGCTGGAATCTCGCTCCTTAAAGCACAGCGGTGGATAGACAGGTGATGAAAGTACGTAGAGGTTAGGAAATAGAAAAGGCCAGCCAGCACTCGTTGTTGCTAGCTGGCCTTTTGCCTAGTTATGCGGGGCTATCCGTTGCCGGCGTCCCCGCATGGGGTGCAAGGCTGGTTTAGGCCTTGACCATCTGGCGCAGAACGAACTGCAGAATGCCGCCGTGGCGGTAGTAGTCGGCCTCACCAGGCGTATCGATGCGAACCTTGGCATCGAACTCAACGGCCTCGCCGGATTCCTTGGTGGCGGTCACGTGAACCGTCTTCGGAATGCCGCCCTCGTTAAGAGCCTCAATTCCCTCGATATCGAAGGTCTCGGTGCCGTCCAGGCCCAGGGACTCGTGGGACTCGCCCTCTGGGAACTGCAGCGGGATGACGCCCATACCAATGAGGTTCGAGCGGTGAATGCGCTCGAAGGACTCAGTGATGACAGCCTTCACGCCAAGCAGGTTGGTGCCCTTAGCAGCCCAGTCGCGGGAGGAACCGGTGCCGTACTCCTTGCCAGCAAGGACAACCAGCGGGATGTTGGCTGCCTTGTAGTTCTCGCAGGCGTCGAAGATGAAGGCCTGCGGTGCGCCCTCCTGGGTGAAGTCACGGGTGTAGCCACCGGCGACGTCGACCAGCTGGTTCTGGAGGCGGATGTTGGCGAAGGTACCGCGCATCATGACCTCGTGGTTACCGCGACGGGAACCCAGGGAGTTGTAGTCCTGGCGCTCCACACCGTTGGCATCCAGGTACTGAGCCGCCGGGGTACCCGGCTTGATGGAGGAAGCGGGGGAGATGTGGTCGGTGGTTACGGAGTCACCGAGCTTAGCCAGAACGCGAGCGCCCTTGATGTCCTGAACCGGTTCCGGCTCAGTCGGCATGCCGTCGAAGTACGGTGCCTTGCGGATGTAGGTGGAGTCCTCATTCCACTTGAAGGTCTCACCCTCCGGGACATCGAGGCTGCGCCATGCGTCATCGCCCTTGAACACGTCAGCGTAGTCTGCCTCGTAGAGCTCACGGGAGATGGCCTGCTGGATGGTGTCTTCGATCTCCTGCGGGGAAGGCCAGATGTCCTTCAGGAAGACATCGTTGCCATCCTGATCCTGGCCCAGCGGCTGGGTCTCGAAATCGAAGTCCATGGTGCCGGCAATAGCGTAGGCAATGACCATAATGGGGGATGCCAAGTAGTTCATCTTGACGTCCGGGGAGATGCGGCCCTCGAAGTTACGGTTACCGGACAGCACCGCGGTAGCAGCCAGATCATGCTCGTTGATGGCGTTGGAGATTTCCTCCGGTAGCGGGCCGGAGTTACCGATACAGGTGGTGCAGCCGAAGCCGGAGAGGTAGAAGCCAAGCGCCTCCAGATCCTTCCAGAGGTCTGCGCGCTGGAAGTAGCCGTCAACAACCTGGGAACCCGGGGCACAAATGGTCTTGACCCACGGCTTGGACTTCAGGCCCTTTTCGGCCGCCTTGCGGGCGATGAGGCCAGCGCCAACCATGACGGACGGGTTAGAGGTGTTGGTGCAGGAGGTGATGGAAGCGATAGCAACCATGCCGTGGTCCAAGGTGTACTCGCCACCGTTCGGGGAGGTGACGGTAACCGGGTTGGACTGGCGGCCGGAGCCGCCCTTGGCTGCGGACTCGCCTTCGCCTGCGCGGGACTTGTTCAGGCCACCGGTAACGTCGACGAGGGCATTCTCGTCGCCGCCCTCGGAGGTCATGCGCTTTGCCTCGATGGTGGACTCGTCTGCAACAACCTCGCCGGAAGCGTAGGTCGGCAGATCCTTACGGAACTGCTCCTTGGCCTCGGAGAGGAGGATGCGGTCCTGCGGGCGCTTCGGGCCGGCGATGGAGGGCTTAACAGTGGACAGGTCCAGCTCGAGGTACTCGGAGTACTCTGCCTCCGGAGCATCCTGCTCCAGCCACATGCCCTGTGCCTTGGCGTATGCCTCGACGCGGTCGATCTGCTCCTGCGGGCGGCCGGTGAGCTCGAGGTACTTGATGGTCTCCTCGTCGATCGGGAAGATCGCGGCAGTAGAACCGAACTCAGGAGACATGTTGCCGATGGTGGCGCGGTTGGCCAGCGGCACCGACTTCACACCATTGCCGTAGAACTCAACAAACTTCTGAACGACGCCGTGCTGACGCAGCATCTCGGTGATGGTCAGAACCACGTCGGTTGCGGTCACACCGGTCGGAATCTCGCCGGTGAGCTTGAAGCCCACGACGCGCGGGATCAGCATGGACACCGGCTGGCCCAGCATTGCAGCCTCGGCCTCGATGCCGCCGACGCCCCAGCCCAGGATACCCAGACCGTTCTCCATGGTGGTGTGGGAGTCGGTACCGATGCAGGTATCCGGGTAAGCAACACCATCGTTGTCGAAGACAACGCGGGAGAGGTACTCAATGTTGACCTGGTGGACGATACCGGTTCCCGGAGGAACAACGCGGAAGTTGGAGAAGTTCTCAGCACCCCAGCGCAGGAACTGGTAACGCTCCTGGTTGCGCTCGTACTCGATCTCAACGTTCTTCTCTAGAGCTTCGGTGGAGCCAAAGGCTTCGACGATGACGGAGTGATCAATAACCATCTCAGCCGGGTTGAGCGGGTTCACCTGGTCCGGCTTGCCGCCGAGGGCGGAGATAGCCTCACGCATGGTAGCCAGGTCCACCACGCAGGGGACACCGGTGAAGTCCTGCATAAGAACACGGGCCGGGGTGAACTGAATCTCGGTATCCGGCTCAGCGGACGGATCCCAATTCGCCAAAGCGTTGATGTGATCCTTGGTTACGTTCTTCCCGTCCTCGTAGCGCAGCTGGTTCTCAGCCAACACCTTGAGAGAGTAAGGAAGCTTCTCCAGGCCCTCGACTGCGTTGATGTCGAAGTAGTCATAAGACTTACCGTTGACCTCAAGAGTCTTCTTGGCACCGAAGGAGTTCAGGCTTTCAGTCATAAGGAGCTCCATTCCTTGCTTTTGCTTGTGGGTTATCGAACACTGGTCGAAGGTTCATCGAACTTGCCGGCATGCCCTAGCAACCAACTGGGGCCAGGAATTTCGACAGTCTCAGAACGCTAATGTTCCGTATCTATTGTAGATGTAAGAACCCTCGGTCGACACCAGCATAACAGTACGAGCGTTCTGTTTCCTACATTTCGGGGGTAGCGGCGAGTCGCCCACCTCGGCCACGCCGCACGGTTTAGGCTCAGTCGGGACCAACAGAAGGGGGACGCGCCCCCTCAAAGAAATGAGCGCGGCGACCTGTGGTGCCAAGCGGGGCAATCCAGGTTTCAACATGCATGTTGGCTAGAGATTAAGGAGAGGCGAATGATCCCTGCGGGCGTAGACGTTGATGACATCGCCGATCAGCTCTCGGCCGATGGCGTGGCATTCTCCAATCCGGAGCTAGCGCTTGACGACGACCTCCAAGCCCACATCGCAGCCTCCCTCCAGCCCAACCACGGCATTGCTGTCGTAGATGTTTTTCCGGAGAAGATTCCAGATCTCCGCGATCTGGCCACAACCCTTCAAGAACAAACGGGACTTGACACCGTAATTCTTCAGGCGCCGATGCGGGTGTCTGCTGTCAGTAATTCTTATGACCGGGCAGCCCTAGAAGCGGCCGAAGATTCGCTTCCCACTGGACTCGATCAGGTGACCCTGCTTAATGATTTTTATGCCGTTGCAGATCAGTTTTCCGTGCCGTGGTTGTTGATTTTGGCGGTTGTATTTGGCGTGGCGGCGATCGCCGGATGGGTGAGTTTCCGGACAGCCACAAAGAAGGCTGAACCAGTCGGACACTAGGCGCGAGAACGCCGCCGAACACGTGCCGCCCTGCAGTGCAGTGGAGTAGGGAAGTGGCGAAAATCAACCACTAAGCCTTGATTTTTTGGCGGGGGAGTGGTTGCCACTATGCCCGCGAGCGCCAGAGCTAGGAGCGCCATAGGAACCGAGGCAGGCGCCGGGCGGACATTTCCCCTCCTGCGGGAGGGCAAAATCTTCGGCCGGCGAGCGGCCGATCCCAGGGCCGAAGTTGGTGTAGTGAGGCAGGGCTCGCAGGCCAAAGGTCAAGGGAACATCGCGCGCAAATACCGCTTCCTTAAACACCCTCCGAATGGCATGCCTCTAGGGGGTTCAGCCCTAAGGAAAAGGGGCCCTAGGCAAGTCTCGGGACATGACCTAGGGGTTGTTACCCGACAGGTAGAACGGGCGAAGCTCGGTAGCAACGTGAGGAACATCACAATCACACCTTGGTAACAATATCATTGCAGGTTAGGTGCGTCTGTAATGACGTGTGGTCAAGCGTGGCTTATGTGAAAGATGGGGAAAGTGTGCGGGAAGGCGTGTCGGTGACGTATGGTTCACGTATCGACTCACGGGTTGACTATTGCTCCATACGTTCATGGACCAAGCCTTGACTCTCAACTGATTTGTCGCACGGGTATGTGGGGAAGCACGCCACGAGCGAAGGGAACTGTTGAGGTTCACCGCCTGGTGGATGACCGTCGCACCACGATGTTGATGCGCATAGCAGTACTGTTTGCTCGGCGCAGTCGGTATCAGTGTTCAAATTTTTTAGATATCGAAACACCTACCTCCCGAGTGGAAGAGGCTTCATACACTTCATACGCATGCCTTTATTGAGGGCTGCGTCGGCCTGGGTTCCATCGGTTTCCGGTTGGGTGCCAGCCCTGAGGGCTTGCGCATGCGCCACTATTGGCGCGAGGCGCGACCTCTCCATGAGCGCGGCGCCGAGCGAGGAGGAACCGACATAGGACTTATCGCCAGATTCAGGTGTGTGCCCCCTCATCGTCGGATCGCGCAGTCATATTTAAGCGCGCCCTACGCGGAGCAGAACGAGCCCCGTGAGTGTGCAGTCTGACTGGCTTTATAGAGCGGTCCGACTTGATGTTGGTGCACACACGAAACGCTACGCAGTATCGTGTTGCTTTGTGTCAGTGATGGTGCAGCCCAACTTATTCGACCTACATTGTCGTGAAGTCGGCAGTTATCATCTACGGTAACCCGCGTCGGCATACCCCGGTTAGTACCTGGCGCCAGCCTCTTCAGTTTTACTATTCCTTTGGGCGTAACCATCGTCGTAACATCCTGCGGGAAGTCCGAGCCAGCTATGTGTACCTTAACTACCGTTTTGCATGGCTGACTCGTTGCCTGTACCGCTCGATGTCGGGCATGCATGTCTGCATGACAGTTCCAATGAGGTAGGTGCCTAGGAGATAACTCTCGTGGCCACCACATCGTCTTTTGGCTTCCAGCGCTTCAAGGCAGCTTTTGCTGCCATTGCGACCACCGCCGCCTTGTCTACTGCTTCTTCGCTGACCCCTGCAGTGGCGGAGGAGCCTGAGCAGCTCAATATCGAGTCGCTGCTGTCCTCTGATAGTCCATCCATCGCTGATCTCGCCGGCGCCATCGCCCAGATTGAGGAACGTATCGCGCAAGCGGAAGCCGAAATCGGCATCCAGCGTGAAACCGTCAACCGGGCGCTCGTTGATCTCAATGACGCTCGCACCAAGGCAGCTCAGGCTCGCCAGGGAACCACGACGGCTCGCCAGGAGCTTGATAATGCCCAGGCAGACGTCGCCGATGCGCAGTCCAAGCTGGACGAGGTCTCACGCTCTGCCTATCGCCGAGCAAATACCTCTGATGCCGTTTCCCATGCGGCCGGCAAGGATGCTCGCTCGGATATGTTGGAGCGCCAGTCCTACCTCCGCTCGCAATCAGAGAAGCAACAGGCTGTTGTTAGCGATCTGGAAAAGGAGCGCACGGAGAAGGCCAACAAGGAGTCGCAGCTACGCAAGACCCAGCAGTTGGCTGAGGAGCGCGCAGACAAGGCGGCCGACGCCGAGTCCGCTGCACGCGAACAGCTCTCCGCTTCCGAAGCTTCAATTGAAGAATCTGCAGCCGAGCGTGAGGATCTTCTCTCTCAACTCTCATCTCTCCACAAGGCCCTTAATCAAGCTAGGGGTATTGACAAATCCGAAAAGTCAAGCCCAGACGCTGGAACTAACGTCAATGATGGAGCCTTGTCCTTACCGGAGAAGGCCGATACTCAGGACACAACTACGGCTCCAGCCGATGACTCCACAAAGTCGGCCCCAGAGTCCGATTCCGTCCCGGCCACCGGCCCTTCAGCCGCTGAAGCGAAGAACCCTACTTTGCAATCACAACGCTCTACGCCCTCCGTTTCTGCTGAAGACGTGGATGCGCTCTCGAGCGCTGCAAGCACTGTGGCTAACGATCCGAACGTGCAAGAATTGTCGTCGACAAGCACTGCAAGCTCCGCTGAGGGGGAGCCAACTTCAGGCGGCAGCGGAAGCTCCTTCGACCCGAGCGGGATCGATGCTGAGACCGTTGCATTGGGCATCGGCGCGGTAGGCACCGTAGCTTCCTTGGTCGCTGCTTCTCAGCCAGGCCACAACAACAGCTTGAGCCAGGACGAGATCGACGCTTTGGTCGAAGGCTCCTCGAAGCTTTTTGCCCTCCAAGGCGAAGGCACAAGCACCTCGGAGGCAAGCGATTCAGCTTCCGCAACTTCGGCTGAAGACGCTCTGGCGTCCGAGGTTTCCGGTGTGCTGGATCCGCTCGACACAACCGATACTGTCACGGATAAGGCTTCCGAGTCACTGGGTGATGCCTCTCGTGAGGCAAAGATAGAGACTGTCATTGAGCGTGCGACGTCTCAGGTTGGTGTTCCTTATGCGTGGGGCGGTGGCGATGCAAACGGTCCCACCCAGGGCATTCGTGACGGCGGCGTAGCGGATTCCCACGGTGACTACAACAAGGTCGGCTTTGATTGCTCGGGCCTGGTTCTCTATGCCTTTGCCGGAGTAGGCATTTCCCTGCCGCACTACACCGGCTACCAGTACCAGAAGGGGACCAAGATCGCACCGAGTGAGATGAAGCGTGGTGACCTAATCTTCTACGGCCCAAACGGCAACCAACACGTGGCGATCTACCTCGGCGATGGCACGATGGTTGAAGCCCCGCAGTCTGGTCAAAACGTCAGCATTACCCCTGTGCGCCAAGGCGGCATGGCTCCCTATGCCGTGCGACTGATCTAGCACAGCCCGTTGCTAGACTGGGCTGCATGACTGACACACTGCGTACTGCCCAGGGCAACGCCCACAGCACCGATTCGGTGCCCTCTTCATTCGACGCCCTCCTCGTTCTTTCTTTCGGTGGCCCGGAAGCAAACGAGGAGGTCGTCCCGTTTTTGGAGAACGTTACCCGTGGACGCGGCATTCCGCGCGAGCGTCTCGTAGAAGTAGGGGAGCACTACTTCCACTTCGGCGGTAAAAGCCCACTGAACGAATTGAACCGAGAGATTATTGACAACGTAGCCGCGGAGCTCGAGGCTCGCGGACATAATCTACCGGTCTACTTTGGCAACCGTAACTGGCATCCCTTCGGAACAGAAGCTGTCGAAAGGATGGCTGCCGACGGAGTGCGCAACGTGGCTGTCTTTGCCACCTCGGCGTGGGGCGGCTACAGCGCCTGCCGGCAATACAACGAAGACATCATCGCTTTGCGCAAGTACGTCGAGGACAAGAACTTGCCCACCATGACTTTCACAAAGCTTCGTCAGTTCTTCGATCACCCGAAGTTCGTTGAGGAAATGGCTGCCGCCGTCCGAGACGCTTACGCACAGGTCCCAGAAGACAAGCTGGCTAGCACCCGCATGCTGTTTACTGCTCACTCAGTTCCGACGGCGCACGATGCAGTAGGGGGTGCTGAGGGAGATAAGCACATTTACTCCCGCCAGGTAGCGGAAGCCTCCCGTCTCGTCGCCGAGGCAGCAGGGGTGAAGGACTATGACCTTGTATGGCAGTCACGGTCCGGCAACCCGGCTACTCCGTGGCTAGAGCCGGACATCGTCGACCATACGACGCTCATCCACCAGGAGGACGGTGTCGACAGTGTCGTCGTGTGTCCCATCGGATTCATCTCCGATCATATGGAGGTCATCTGGGACCTCGATTCAGAACTGAAGCAAGCCGCCGAAGAGATGGGTGTTAGCGTCTATCGCACCCGCACCGCGGGGCCAACCGCTCGTTTCGCCTCGCTCATCGTGGACCTCATCGATGAGCTCGAGCAGGGAACTGAGCCCGTTTCTCTCGGAGACGTCACTGTCCAAGGCTGCACCGTCGATGGTGCTCCCTGCGCTGAAGGGTGCTGCGATATTTGGTCGCTGCACAAGCCGCATTAACGCGCGAAATCCGTGAGCGCGTAGGCCACACCAGCCATTCGCGCTTGACGGATGTGGCGCCATAGGCGCAGCAGCTGTGGATCGAGACTGTGGTCCTGGATGCGGTCGGTCACCGTCTCGATGATGGCCGCGACGCGATCAGCGCGCGCAAAAAGTTTCGCCGCGCGCCCCGGTACTGCAGCGGGTAGGCCCGGAGTGTCATAGAAGTCACTGAGAGTTCCCACCGTCAACCGCGGATTGGGGAGAGCATCGCTGCGGTAGCCCAGAGCTTCGATGAGTGCTGCGGACTCATTTGTCGCGGCGCTCAATAGAGCATCAGCCTCGCCCGGACTTAGCCACGCAGGTGAGGGGAGCGCAGCAATTTCCTCAATTACCATCCACTGGGTGGCTCCGTTGGCATAAGAAGGCACCAATACTATATGACGGTCTCTAGCGTTGGTCCGCACCACGATAGCACCAGCCGGGTTTTTAGCCGCTGCACGCGCCGATTCCGAGCCCGCCGGTAGTGCTGGCGCCTCGCCCGGGCCGGAAAGGATGAGTCGCAGGAGTGGCTCACGTTCACCGTCCTCGATAATGGAGCCGGTTTCGCGTCGAAGAAGTGACATAACATCGAGGAAGGGTTCTCCGTTCGCTCCCTGCTGATCCCCGCCTAACTCGCGGAGGGCGTCAAGGAAATCATCGGTGGATTCGTGTCCCCAGAGCCACGCGCCAAGCCAGACGGCGACGTTTTGCACGGGGGACCAGACTTCGGCGCGCATATCCATGGCTGGACAGTGTAGACGATAGGGTAGACCGCTATGAGCTTGAATTCCCGGGACCCTTACGGTGGCGATATTTTCGCCGGACATGCACGCAACAAGAAATCCGAATACCCCGAGGTGCCCGCAGAACCTGGGCTGGTCGTCGAGGTTCGGGGAGACGATTTCGTGGGGGCGGTGATGGGCGTTGACAAGACCGCGTGGGGGCCAGTCGTGCGCCTCGAAGATCGTCACGGTGCCGAGAGAGTATTCAAACTCGTCAAGGGCGGCTTCCTTTTGGAGGGGCAGCCTGTGACGCTGACGAGATACGTCGAGAAGCAGGCGCCCAGAAAGTCGAATTCTGGATCGCGCCGCGTTGAGAACCTCGAGGCGAAAGTAGCCGCGCCATCGCGCATTTGGGTCGAAGGTATCCATGATGCGGCGATCGTGGAGAAGGTCTGGGGGCACGACCTGCGAGTAGAGGGCGTGGTGGTCGAATACCTTGAGGGTCTGGACAACCTCGAGGAACGCCTCGCTGAATTCCAGCCCGGGCCTGGGCGCCGAGTGGGAGTCCTAGCGGATCACCTCGTAGAAGGATCGAAGGAAACGCGGTTGACGCAAACGGTAGGCGAGCACGTGCTCGTGACCGGACATCCTTTCATTGATATCTGGGCAGCCGTCAAACCCGAGCGCCTAGGGCTGCGCGCCTGGCCTGAAGTTCCCTATGGGGAGGACTGGAAGACTGGTATCTGCCGGCGAACGGGCTGGTCCGATCCCAAGGAAGGCTGGAGCCGTGTTTATAATGCCGTAAATTCCTTCCGGGATCTCGATTCCACACTCATCGGCGCTGTAGAACGCCTCGTAGACTTCGTCACGACGCCGCAGCTGCGCAAAGAAGATCTCCTTTAGTTCGAGTTTGCGCGGTCGATGAGATTCACCGCGAGCTGGCATCCGGCGGTTTCCGCTGCCCAGCCTGCCGCCTGTAGGCGCTGGGACATAGCCTGTTTGGAGATACCCAATTCCTCGGCGGCCTCGTTCTGGTTCAACCCTCCGCGCACCAGGGATGTAGCCTCGCGGCCCTCCATCGTGCGCTTATTGAGTACGAAGCCGAGGAGAGCAAAGGCCGCTGCAATATCCTGCGCTTCCTGTGCCCGCCCGCGCTGATCAACCTTGGCGTAGACATGCCCCGCGCGTGCCGATCCCTTCACAGCAGCGGTAGCGACGGCGCGCGTCTCGGCATCTCCCGCGCCCTCGCCCGGGACAACACCGATACCGATGGCCCAGTCACCGTCTGCAAGAAGCGCCATGACGACATCGCAGACCGCGGAAGAGGAGTAGGCAACGGCGCAAATATCTTCGACGCCAAGGACCTCGAATTCACCGATGCCTTCTAGTGTGGAAAGCGCAGCAGCGGAGCGTTGGACCAAATCGGCGCGGCGTACCGAGCGGCCGCGGTAGCGGGCATGGACTGCTAGCACGTTGAGAGACTCCTTCCAGCGAGAAACTACGTTTAGTCTACCCCTTGCGCTTGACCGGTCGCTGCATGCCGGGCTCGAGCGGCAAGCGCGTGTCTAGAATGAGTCCGCCGATTCCGAGTGCAGCGGCGAGGACAAAGCCGATGACCGTGTAGGGGCTTGCCCTACCGGTGAGTGCGTCCCCAAAGAAGACACCGATGGCGGTGGTTGGAATTGAACCGATGAGAGTGGCGATGGAAAACTGCAGGACCGAAATTGGGGTGAGCGCCGCGACATAGTTTAATAAGGAAAAAGGAACTCCCGCGACCATTCGCAGAGAGGCCACGGCCAACCAACCACGGCGGTCAAGGCGCGCGTTGATGGCATAGACCGCCGGGTGTGTGAGGTGCGGGCGAATCCATTCACCAAGCAAGCTGCGGACTATAAGCAGGGAAACAGTGGCTGAGATGGTCAGTGCGACGAGGGAGATGACCAACCCAAGCCACGGACCAAAGAGGAGTCCCGCGGCTAAAGTCCACACCGTACGGGGGATGGGAAACTGCGTGAAGACGATGTAGGCGCCGGTAAAAGCGATGAGAAACCATGGCCCGAGGTGCTGCGACCAAGATCGGAGGGCGGCGAGCGAGGGGACGTCGACAAGCACGGCAAGAAGCACCAGCGCCGTGCCGGTGAGGATTACTGCCACCCAACGCTTCCACGTCCAGCGGCTGCAGCTTAGCCAGGCCGAGCGCGCCAAAGACGTACAAAAGTCACCGACGCTGTGCACCCAACCAGTTTTCATAGGGCTACAAGCTTAATGCGAGAGTGCTCAAAAACCTCATTGAGTCCAAGCATGTCCTCGAGTCGAGGTGTCTGGGTAGGAACTGGGAGTAGTGCGCCAACTTGCTGGCAAGCCCCAATTCAATGCAAGATTCTAGGCTTCCACGGAGGATACTTATCAGCAGTGCGCATCCGCATAGCCCTTGAGGCCTACCCCCTTGTTTACCGTTGGCTAGTTCTTTTGCCACCTTTTTAGTTTGAATGAAATTCGTGCGGAGCGATTTCTTATTTCACCATCTTTCTATCGTGTCAGCCCTGACACCCGCAGTTTCTGGAGTGTAACCATGGACTTTCTTCATAACCTCACGTCCTACATGGACGCAGCTACCTTGCTCGAGGCTTTTGGGCCGTGGGTCATAGGCGGTATCGCCCTTGTCGTGTTCATTGAGTCAGGAGTGCTCTTTCCGTTCCTTCCGGGAGATTCACTCCTAGTGACCGCTGCGATTTTGCGCGATGAGCTTTATGTCTCGCTGTGGCTGCTCATCACGGTGGGCATGGTGGCTGCCATTGCTGGTGATCAAGTGGGCTATTGGATTGGGCACCGCTTTGGGCGTGGCTTGTTTAAACAGGATGCACGGCTTCTCAAGCTGGAGTACCTCATCACCGCGGAAAACTTCTTCCGCAAGCATGGCCCGCTGGCATTGGTGCTGGGACGCTTCGTGCCCATCGTGCGCACCTTTATCCCGGTGGCCGCTGGTACGGCCGAAATGCCCTATAAGAAGTTCATCGGATGGAACGTCAGCGGGGCAGTGGCTTGGGTGCTCTCCATGAACCTAGTCGGCGTCTTCTTGGGAAATATTCCAGGCATTGCCGATTCGATTGAGAAGATCATGCTTCTTATCATCGCGCTGTCTGTGGCGCCCATCCTGATCAAGGGTGTGCACAGCTATGTCGTGTCGAAGAAGAAGTCCACAGTTGTGGTGGAGAAGGAACCAACTGCCGAGGCAACCACTAAGGCGCGAGCATAAGGGGGCGCGGGTATAAGAAAGCCCCGTGCTTCACATCATCATCTTCGACGGTGTGAAGCACGGGGCTTCGTTCCGTGCCCGAGGGGGGACTTGAACCCCCACGTCCGTTAATAGGACACTAGCACCTCAAGCTAGCGCGTCTGCCATTCCGCCACCCGGGCTGGGTGTTTGTTCAGCCTCTCGGCTGGGCACTCGCATACTGTATCCCGAATTGGCACAACTACACAAATCAGCACCTCAGGCGATGTTTTTAGACTCATAAAGAGTGCTGAAAACACAACGATGAAACTCGCTGGCCCCTGCTGACTTCCCGCTGCCACTGTCTAGTACAGAAGGCCATTCGCCGGCATGGGTTTTAGCTTTCCGGTACAAATGATCCTATGACTAAGAACACTTCAAATTCCGTTGAGAGCTACGCCACCGATCCCCGTTTCCCGGGCCCTGACCCTTATGCACCGCTGGGAGATGTCCCCGCGTTTACCGTCACGTCCTCCGATATCGAGGGGGGAGCGGAAATCGCAGAGCGCTTCCGCGCTCCTGAGAACATCTCACCACAACTCTCGTGGTCGGATGTACCAGAGGGAACCAAGTCCTTCGCTGTCACATGTTTCGACCCGGATGCTCCAACGGGTTCCGGTTTCTGGCACTGGGCTGCGTTCAATATTCCCGCTGACGTACGTGAGCTTCCTACGGGAGCAGGCTCTGCGGAGGACCTTGGGCATGAAGGTGTCATCAGCTTGCGCGGAGACTCCGGCCAGCGCGTCTATTACGGGCCCCAGCCGCCAGCAGGTCATGCTCCGCACCGCTACCTCTTTGCGGTCCACGCCGTCGACGTTGAGCGCTTAGACATCGACCCGGACGCAACGCCGACAGTCCTTGGATTTAACCTTTTCTTCCACTCGCTCGGCCGAGCGATTACGTGGGGCTGGTACGAGGCCCACTAATACGGCCCATTAAACTCGGCACAATGACTAGGAATTCGGATACCAACCCCACCACCGACGGAGTAGATATCCCCGCCGCCCTGCGCGTGGGCGGTGCTTTCATGTTGCTGGCCGCCGTGTTAGCACTATTCGGGCTCGCATCGATTTTCACTGACGGCTGGGGCGCCACCTTTGAATGGACATGGCGACGCCTCGCCATCGTTGGTGCGGCGCTGCTCGTCGGCGCATTCAGCACCCAACGCCGCGACCAGCGCGGCAGCCGCGAGCAAATCATCGCGCTAGTCCTAGCGCTGGTACTCATCATCGCAAGCCGCGCACTGCCCAGTACTGTCCTCACCACGATGGGGCAGTACGTGGTCTTCCTCTATGCCGTGGCTGCAGGACTGTGCGCGGTCATTATCCGCCGTACACTGCGTTAGGCAAAACGCTTGAAGCGCGGAAACCGATCCGCGCTTCTTTTCTTCGACGAAGCTGAGTCCCTCGAAAGACTCTACGGGGACTTAGTCAATCCATTCCAGACCGGAGCCAACGGCCTCCGAAATAGTGCTGAGGCCGTGCGCGTGAATCTGCTGGGCAATGCCGCGGTGGATATCGCGAATCCAATCCGGTCCACCGTAAATCAGTCCGGTGTAGCCCTGCAGCAGCGAGGCGCCGGCAGTGATACGCTCCCACGCCTGCTCCGGCGTGGAAATTCCGCCCGCCGAAACCAGCACAAGTTTCTCGCCCACGCGGGCGTGAAGGCGCTTAAGCACCTCCAGCGAACGCTCAGCCACCGGGGGACCCGATACGCCACCCGCGCCCATGGCCGCGACCTCGTTGGCCGGGGTACTCAATCCCTCACGGGAAATAGTGGTGTTGGTAGCCACGATTCCAGCCAAGCCCACCTCCACGGCCATATCCGCCACGGCATCAATATCTTCATCGCTGAGATCGGGAGCAATCTTGACCAAGACCGGCGAGGATGTCGATTCCACCACGGCCTCCATGATGGGGCGGAGGGACTCCACTGCCTGTAGGTCACGCAAACCTGGAGTGTTTGGGGAGGACACATTGACCACGACATAATCGGCCAGATCCCCCAGCACAGAGGCGCACTGACGGTAGTCATCCACCGCATGCTCGGCGTCGGTGACCTTGTTCTTGCCAATGTTGATGCCGACGACATCGTTGTAGCGGCGCTTGCGTAGATTACGCGCAGCAGCCAGAGCACCCTCATTGTTAAAGCCCATGCGGTTCAGGATTGCCTTGTCCACCTTGAGCCGGAACAGTCGGGGAGCAGGGTTTCCGGGCTGCGCCTTCGGGGTGATGGTGCCCAGCTCGGCATAACCGAAGCCAACGGGGGTCCAGACATCAGCAGCCGCCGCGTTCTTGTCGAAGCCGGCCGCTAACCCTAGCGGACGGGGGAAGCGCACCCCAAAGACTTCCTGCTCCAATACCGGATCATTAACCGGAACTACCTTTCCCAGCGCGCGATTCAGCGGGCCGCCGGCTTGGAAGATGGCCAGCCCACCGTTGATGATTCCGTGGATACGCTCCGGGTCGAGTTTAAACATTCCCTTCAACGCTGCTTGGTAGGCAGCATGACGGGCGCGGTCAAGAGCGGAGTACTGCATGAAGTGTCCTTAGCTGAGGTTGTGGATGAAGTCATTGAAAGCGGAAGCTAGCGCGGTGATGCGTCGAGTTCCGGATCGCTGATGAACTGGAGGCCCTCACCGGATGCGGAGGCGGTGACGAGGGTGCCGTCGCCAAGCACAGCAAGAGTGCGTGCATCAGCCACAGTGTCCATGGTGCCAACGTTTTCTGGGACGCCCGCAGAAACGGTATAGGCCTCGAGGAGATTGTTATCGGTGGTGGTTACCCATGCCAGCTTCCGGCCAGCATCCCACGCCACGCCCCATGGAGTGCCGTCGGTGTTGCCGTACTGGTGCAGGCGAATAACGTCGCTGGCGGTGTAGATAGCCACGCGTTTGCCCACGGTGTCCGATGCCACGACTACGGCCCCTTCGCCGCCGGCGATCTGGCCTACGCCCTGGCCTACGCGCAGACGCCCGCCCGCACGGTCCTTTTCCCAATCGAGAGATTGAATGGTCGAGTCCTCCCTTAAGACGCGGACGATCCCGTCCGCACCATCAGAAACGGGAACGGAAATGAGCTGATCCGAACCGGCCTCCACGGTGATGCCGGTGCTGCGATCCCCGTCGCGGTACACACCGATGGTTGTTGAGTCCTTCGAACCAACGAATACTTCACCGCTGGAAGCCTCCGCGGCCACCGTTACTGGTTGCTCCTCATCCACTGCCAATTCCTGAGGGGAATCCGGCTGAGACGGATTAATAAGCAAGACTTTATCCCCACAGGCGAGGAGGAAATGCTTGTCAGAAGCGGTGAGGTCGCCGCACTTCTGATCGACGGAAATCTCCGTGGCTTTTTCTTCCTCAAAGTCCGCGGCCAAACCTACAGCGAGGGAGTCCTCGGTGCGCACGGCGAGAGTATCACCCACCGCCGCGAGGTCAGTCACGGCAGCGTATGGCACAACGGTGCCCACTGGCTTCGATGATTCTGGGGAAGAAGCAGGTTCGGCCTTGCCATAGACTGCCGAGTTGGGGTCTCCGCCAACCCCTTCCGTGGGATTGCAGGCGGCAAGAGCGCATGTGCTGACAAGAAGGGCAGAAGAAAGCAGGACTCGACGCATTTTCACGATCCCTCATCCTAGCAGTCAGCGTGGTGGAAACCGGAAGCCATGGACCGCGCTAGTAGGCTGTCGCGGGTGACTACAACAGCTACAACTGAAGCCATGACATGGGTACAGGTCATCGTTTTGTCTCTTGTCCAAGGCCTCACCGAATTCCTGCCCGTGAGCTCTTCGGGGCACTTACGCATCGTCTCCACGCTCTTTTGGGGGCAGGACGCCGGCGCCTCCTTTACTGCCGTCATTCAGCTCGGCACTGAGCTGGCAGTGATTGTGTACTTCGCGGGAATGATCTGGCAGATCCTCAAAGGGTGGTTCGTAGGTCTCGTGCACAAGGAGCAGCGTGGCCAGGACTACCGCATGGGGTGGATGGTCATCGTCGGCTCAATCCCGATTGGCATCCTAGGCGTCCTGGGCAAGGACCTGATCAGGGATAACTTGCGCAACCTGTGGATTACAGCGTCCATGCTCGTGCTGTTCTCCTTTGTCTTCATCATCGCCGAGAGGGTGGGTAAAAAGGAGCGCAGCTTCGAGGAACTGACGATGCGCGATGCCATCGTCATGGGCCTGTGCCAGTGCTTGGCCCTCATCCCAGGTGTCTCACGCTCAGGAGGCACGATTTCGGGTGGCCTCTTTTTGGGCTTGGATCGCGAGGTAGCGACGCGCTTTAGCTTCCTCCTGGCCATTCCTGCGGTTATGGCTTCAGGCCTGTTTTCGCTTGGCGACGCCTTCGGCCCCACCGTGGGGCAGTCTGCTACCGGCGCCCAACTGCTCGTCGGCACGCTCATAGCGTTCGTCGTCGGCTATGCGTCTATCGCGTGGCTGCTGAAGTTCGTGGGTAGCCATTCCTTCGAGTGGTTTGCGGCCTACCGCATCCCTGTCGGGCTCCTCGTCATGCTCTTGCTGGGCCTCGGCGTGCTCGCCCCTTAATAGCCGGGCATGAGCCAGTTGCGGAGTCAGTACGCGTTAGGATGGTGCCCATGCAATCTTGGCCTGTCCCGCACATCGATTCCGTCCCTGGCGCCCCGACGCCGCTTCACCTCTATGATTCCGCTGATGAAGCGGTAAAGAAACTCGACATCAGTGGGGAGACTGCCACCATGTACGTCTGTGGCATCACCCCATATGATTCGACCCACCTGGGCCACGCTGCGACCTATCTCACCTTTGATCTGATTTACCGCCAGTTGCTAGACAACGGCTACAAGGTGAATTACGCCCAGAACATCACCGATGTGGATGATCCGCTCTTCGAGCGCGCCGAGCGCGATGGTGTGGATTGGCGAGAGCTGGGTACCTCCCAAATCAACCTTTTCCGCTCAGATATGGAGCTACTCTCCGTGTTTCCTCCGCAGCACTTCGTTGGGGCGATGGAAGCCATCGATGAGATCACGGAAATGGTGCAGGCGCTTCTCGACGCAGGTGCGGCCTATGTCGTCGATGACCCCGACTATCCGGACGTCTACGCATCCATCGAGGCCACAAAGAACTTCGGCTATGAATCGAATTATTCCCGCGAGCAGATGGAGACCTTCTTTGCCGAGCGCGGCGGTGACCCAGAACGCCCTGGTAAGCGCGATCCTTTGGATGCGCTCATTTGGCGTGCTCACCGCGAAGGCGAGCCGGCATGGGAATCTCCTTTCGGGCCGGGCCGTCCCGGCTGGCACATTGAGTGCTCAGCCATCGCGACCAACCGGCTCGGCTCCAGCTTCGATATCCAGGGTGGCGGTTCGGATCTTAAGTTTCCGCACCACGAATTCTCTGCCGCCCATGCGGAGGCCGCTCTTGGGGTAGAGCGCATGGCCCAGTCCTATGTGCACACCGGCATGATTGGCTTGGAGGGCACCAAGATGTCCAAGTCCTTGGGCAACCTGGTCTTCGTCCACAAGCTTGTGGAGGCAGGCGTTGATCCCTCGGCGATTCGCCTTGGAGTATTCTCCGGCCACTACCGTGAGGACCGGGACTGGTCTGACGAGGTCCTGCACACCGCGCAGGAGCGTTTGGAGCGCTGGCGCGCGGCCTCCCGAAACCCTGGCACGGTGGAAGAGATCAAGGAAGTTGTCCACAACGTGCGCCTAGCGTTGGCGGAGGATTTGGATACCCAGCGCGCTATTGCGGTTCTTGATCAGTGGGCTGAGCAGGCTTTAGGGGCAGCGGAAGCTTCCGAAGAAGCATCTGATGTGCTCCGGACTGCAGTTAATTCATTGCTGGGCGTGCGCCTCTAGGAAACTTCAGGCATGATTTAGCTCATGACGATTCGTGCAGAATTCCAGCCCACCGTTGATGAGTTCATGTCCAACCTGCAGTCCTTCGCTACCGGGGATTACCTCAAGGAAGAGGAGAAGGAATTCTGGGAGGCGCCGTTTGATGCTGCGGTGCTCCCAGACCTCCGCTCCATCTTGGAGTCCTTCCTCGAGGATCTGGATAAACTCCCAGATGATCCAGATGGTGGTCTCCTGGGAGCTGCGGTGCGGCCTTCCGTCGAGAAGCTCGCAGCTTTCAACCGCAAGAATGCCGACGCTGTACTTGAGCCGGAAGAGAAGGAGGAGCTAACCGAGCTTATTCACTCCGCCTCTGCAGCAACTGGTGCAGATGATGAAGCCCTCGCGCAGCTACCGGAGCTGGATTTCTAATTGACTGATACCGATCAGACAGCACGTATCCGCCGTCCCGCCGCGATCTTCTGGGACATGGACGGCACACTGACCAACTCCGAGCCCCTGTGGGAAGAGGCCACTTTTTATCTCTCTGAAACACTAGGGCGCCGCTTAACACCCACGGAGCGCTTAGCCACGGTTGGCGCTACCTTCGAAGACACACTCAGCATCTGTGCGCACAAAGCAGGAGTTACGCTTCAGCCAGGAGATAACGAACGCTACCGTGCGCTCATGTTCGATTACGTCAGGTCCCTTTTTGCCCAACACCTGGAGATTTTCCCGGGGATTCCCGAGCTGCTCGACGAACTCAAGGGCCTGGGAATGCCGATGATCGTGACCACAAACACGGAACGATATGTGGCTGATTCCGCAATTGCGGCCTTAGGCCGCGAGTACTTCGTCGACACGATTTGCGGTGACGAAGTACCCCAAGGCAAACCTGCCCCCGATATGTATATCGAGGCGGCGCGTCGAGTGGGTGCCGATCCACGGGACTGCCTTGTATTCGAAGACTCTGCGGCAGGTATGCGCGCGGCTGTCGACGCCGGATGCACCGTCATCGGACTGCCGGAGGGAGACCACGTCGCAGTGCCCGAGCAAGCCACCGAAATTACTGACCTCCGGGGCTCTGCTCACCGTCATCTGGAGGGGGCGACGGCGGCCGATGTTCACGAGTGGTTTAGCCGGTTGCGCGCCGACTAGACGTACCGAGTTCAGTTGCGCATCATGTCAGCCGGCTTTGCGTAACTGAGAATTTCGGCCGACTAGCAGAATTTTATGCAGCGGTGTGGAAGAATAAACCACCGTGAAGAATTTTGAGAGCCTATTTGAGGAACTGTCCCAGAAGATCGCCGAACGCCCTGAGGGCTCCGGCACCGTGGAGTCTTTTGACAAAGGGATCCACCATCTGGGCAAGAAGATCATCGAAGAGGCTGGCGAAGTGTGGATCGCCGCGGAATACCAGTCTGATGAAGAGCTCGCTGAGGAGATGTCACAGCTGCTGTACTGGCTCCAGGTTATGGCCCATAAGCGTGGCCTAAAGCTCGAAGACATTTACACCTACCTTTAATCGGCTATAAAGCCGTCCTAGCATTCACCGTAGAAAGCACCACACACTGATGATCAAAATCGCCGTCCCCAACAAGGGATCACTGTCCGAGGCAGCCCTTGAGATCCTCAAGGAAGCCGGCTACAAGGGCCGCGGACACAGTAAATCGCTCAACGTCGTGGACGAGGAGAACGGAGTCGAGTTTTTCTTTCTGCGCCCAAAGGATATCGCTATCTACGTGGCACAAGGCGTCTTGGACTTGGGAATTACTGGTCGAGACTTAGCGCTCGATTCCCGCGCGAAATTCAATGAAGTTCTAGCACTCAATTTTGGCGGCTCGACCTTCCGTTACGCCGCACCAGCAGGGGAGCAGTGGGACGTCGCCAAGCTGCAAGGCAAGCGTATCGCCACGTCCTATCCCAACGTGGTACGCGATCACCTCGCTGCCAATGGAATCGATGCCGAGGTTATCCGCCTTGACGGTGCAGTAGAGATTTCGATTCACCTTGGAGTCGCGGACGTCATTGCCGACGTTGTTTCCACAGGAGCCACCCTCCGCCAGCAGGGGCTTGAACCCTTTGGCGACCCCATCGTGTCCTCGGAGGCCGTGGTGATAAAGCGTGAGGGAGAAGACGTCACCGCTGATGAAAACGTTGTGCTTAGCCGTATTCGAGGAATCCTCAATGCGCGCCACTACGTCATGCTGGACTACAACGTGGCAGAAGAAAAGCTGCCAGACGTCGAGGCAGTGACCCCTGGGCTTACAGGACCGACCATCTCTCCCTTGGCCCGTGAAGGGTGGGTTGCCGTGCGCGTCATGGTGCCCCGCAAACTGGCCAACCAAGTAATGGACAGCCTCGAAGAACTTGGGGCAGAGGCAATTCTTGCCTCGGATCTTCGGATTGCCCGCTTTTAGGGGGAGATTCCAAACATTTTATTCGGGCTCCTAGCTACGATGGGGACTGACCATCATCGTTCTTCGATTTTTATGCAAGGAGTCAGCCCCGATGGCAAAGACAACTAAGAAGGATGCACAAGCAGAGGCCAAGGAGACCAAGGATGTAAAGTCCCAGGTCGAAGAAAAGGCCACCAACAAGTCTTCGAAGTCCGCCTCTAGCAAAAAGACGCGTACTGAGACTGACCTTCTCGGCTCCCTGGAAGTTCCGAACGATGCGTACTATGGCGTTCACACGCTGCGCGCTATCGAGAACTTCCAGATTTCCTACGTGACCATCAATACCATCCCGGATTTCATCCGCGGTATGGTACAGGTCAAGAAGGCAACCGCGATGGCTAACCGCCGTCTGCACGTCCTTCCTAAGAAGAAAGCAGAGGCAATCATCTGGGCTTGTGACCAGATCCTCGAAGAGGGCCGCTGCATGGACCAGTTCCCGCTGGATGTCTTCCAGGGTGGCGCTGGCACCTCGCTCAACATGAACACCAACGAGGTTGTGGCCAACTTGGCGCTCGAGCACCTTGGTGAGGAAAAGGGTGCCTACGACATCATCAACCCGAACGATGATGTCAACATGTCCCAGTCCACCAACGACGCGTACCCGACCGGCTTCCGTCTCGGCATCTACTACGCGATGGAGGACCTCATTGAGCGTATCGACGCGCTGCAGGCTGCGTTCCACGCCAAGGGCAATGAGTTCGTTGACATCCTGAAGATGGGCCGCACCCAGCTGCAGGACGCAGTTCCGATGACCCTGGGTGATGAGTTCAAGGCCTTCGCGCACAACCTGGCCGAAGAGCAGGCCATCTTGCGTGACGCGCAGAAGCGTCTGCTGGAGATCAACCTGGGCGCAACTGCTATCGGCACCGGTGTGAACACCCCGGCCGGCTACCGCCACCAGGTCACCGCTGCGCTGTCCGAGGTCACCGGTTTGGAAATCAAGACCGCCCGCGACCTCATTGAAGCTACCTCTGACTGTGGTGCCTACGTGCTGCTGCACTCCACCATCAAGCGCGCAGCAATGAAGCTGGCCAAGATCTGTAACGACCTTCGCCTGCTGTCTTCTGGTCCGCGCGCTGGTCTTGCAGAGATCAACCTGCCACCGCGCCAGGCTGGCTCCTCCATCATGCCGGGTAAGGTCAACCCGG
>NZ_KV817269.1:274180-309720 GCF_001814605.1 Corynebacterium sp. HMSC074C01
CTCCTCCATCATGCCGGGTAAGGTCAACCCGGTTATCCCGGAGGTTGTCAACCAGGTCTGCTTCAAGATTTTCGGTAATGACCACGTCGTGACCATGGCAGCTGAGGCTGGTCAGCTGCAGCTCAACGTCATGGAGCCGGTTATCGGTGAGGCGCTGTTCCAGTCCATCCGCATCATGGGTAATGCCGTCGATACCCTGCGTGAGAAGTGCGTCACGGGCATCACCGCTAACGCTGATGTCTGCCGTGCCTACGTGGAGAACTCCATTGGTATCGTCACCTACCTGAACCCGTTCATCGGCCACCACAACGGTGACATGATTGCTAAGGAGTCCCTCAAGACTGGCAAGGGTGTCAAGGAGCTCGTTCTGGAGAAGGGCCTGCTCGATGAGGAGACCCTTAACAAGGTTCTGTCCGTTGAGAACCTCATGCACCCGGAGTTCCGCGGTCAGCTCTACATCGATGAATAAACCGTCAACAGCACCAGTGTTGTAAATACCCTCTGCTGTTTCGTCCACGCCCGTACTGCCTCACTGAAGGTGGTACGGGCGTTTGGCTGTTTTCAATCCAACTGATGCTACCGACACCGTGGACACCCCGATGGGGGAGCATTGGTTGACATCGGTGTGTAAACGGACACAATCGGGCCTGGATTCTCGCCAAAGCCACATAAATAGGGCAGAATTGGAACTGTCAGTTGTCGCGCCCAGGTCGTGTACTGACCACAGCGCGAATTACCACCCATACTGCAGTTCACCTGCACATATTGGAGTTACATAATGGTTGTTGTGCACATCATTATCGTCCTCGCGGCGATTTATCTCGGTGCCCGAATTGGTTCGATCGGCATTGGTATGGCCGGCGGCTTGGGCGTTCTCTTACTCGGCCTCACCGGTGTCCCCGTAACACGTGAAGACATCCCCTTTGACGTCATTGGCATCATCATGACCGTGATCGCCGCCATTGCTGCCATGCAGCGTGCTGGCGGTATGGACTATCTGGTCTACCTCGCCGAGAAATTCCTTCGCAAGAACCCAAAGAGGATCACGTTCTATGCGCCTATCGTTACCTGGTTGATGACCGTCTTGGCGGGCACCGGCCACACGGCGTTCTCCACGCTTCCGGTCATCGTTGAGGTGGCTAAGGAGGGCAAGGTTCGTCCTTCCCGCCCGCTTTCGATTTCCGTCGTAGCCTCCCAGATGGCAATCTGCGCCTCACCTATTTCCGCAGCCGTTGTTCTGTTGGCTTCGCTACTGGAGCCGATGGGCGTGGGCTATTTGCAGATCCTCGCGGTCCTCATTCCGGCTACGTTCCTCTCCATTTTCCCTGCCGCTTGGGTAGCAAACCGCTCGGGCGCAGAACTCGAAGATGACCCCGTTTACCAAGAACGCAAGGCCCAGGGCTTGGTGAAGCTGCCGCAAGGTTCCCAGAACTACGCTCCGGCACAAGGTGCAAAGACCTCGGTCATCATCTTCCTCGTCGCCATCGTCATCGTGATGCTGTGGGCCACCCTGACCTCATCCCAGGTGGGTCTCATCGAGGAACCGACGCTGCCGCGTAACGAGGCCATCATGACGGTGATGCTCACCGCTGCGACCCTCATCGTCATGGTCACCAAGGTTCCCGCCGGCGACGTTCTCAACACGCCTGTCTTTAAGTCGGGTATGTCCGCTTGTATCTGCGTGCTCGGTGTCGCATGGTTGGGTACCACGCTGATCAACCACTACATGGAGGACATCCAGGCCATCTCCGGGTCCATCATTGAGTCCGCCCCGTGGCTGCTGGCCATCGTACTCTTCTTCGCTGCGGCGCTCCTGTACTCGCAGGCCGCAACCACCAAGGCTCTCATGCCGGCAGCCCTGGCCCTCGGCGTCAACCCGCTTACCGCAGTGGCTGCCTTCCCAGCAGTGTCCGCGCTGTTCATCCTGCCGACGTACCCGACCTTGTTGGCGGCCGTCGAAATGGATGACACTGGCTCGACTCGCATTGGCAAGGCTGTCTTCAACCACCCGTTCATCATTCCAGGCACTGTGAGCATCGTCTTGTCGGTCCTCCTGTGCTACGCCTTTGGCGCAGTCCTTATCTAGCATCACCTAGCATCATTTAGAAATAATTTGATGTTGCTTAGCGCGCTTCTTTAGCGCGCTAAGCTGGTGAGCATGACTACGCAACCTTCTGATGTTGATATTGCTCAAGCTCACCAGCTCGAACCGATTTCGGATATTGCTGCACGTGCAGGCATTCCGGAGACGGCCCTTATTCCTTATGGGCAAAGCAAAGCCAAAGTGGATATCACTCAAGTTGGGGATACTCCCGCAGATGGCAAGTTGGTCCTCGTCACCGGCGTCTCACCGACGCCAGCCGGCGAGGGTAAATCTACTGTTCTTATCGGCTTGACCGACGCCCTCACGCAGCTGGGCAAGAAGGCTATCGTCGCCCTTCGCGAGCCTTCCCAGGGCCCTGTCATGGGCATCAAGGGCGGCGCCGCGGGTGGCGGCTACTCTCAGGTTGTCCCAATGGAGGACATCAATCTCCACTTCACCGGTGACTTCCACGCTATCGCCGCGGCCACTAACACCTTGGCCGCCATCATCGATAACCACATCCACCAGGGCAATGCGCTCAACATCGATCCGCGCCGCATTACCTGGCAGCGCTGCGTTGACGTCAATGACCGTGCCCTGCGCCACGTTGTTACCGGGCTCGGTGGCCCCGCCCATGGCGTGCCGGGGGAGACTGGCTTCACCATTACTGCGGCATCGGAAATCATGGCCATTCTCGGTCTCGCTACCGATTTGGCAGACCTGAAGAAGCGCCTCGGTGATATCACTGTGGGTTACACCTATGACCAAAAGCCGGTCACTGCCCGCGAGTTGGGGGCAGAAGGCGCACTCACCGCGCTGATGCGCGATGCACTCAACCCCAACCTAGTCCAGACCCTTGGCGGTACTCCCGCCTTCGTCCACGGCGGCCCCTTCGCCAACATCGCTCATGGCTGCAACACGCTGTTGGCCACCCAGACTGCTATGCGCTTCGGCGATATCGTCCTCACGGAAGCAGGTTTCGGCGCGGACCTCGGTGGCGAGAAATTCATGGACATCAAGTCCCGCTTCGGTGACCTTGATGTGGCCGGTGCGGTCGTCGTGGCAACGATCCGTTCGCAGAAGTACAACGGTGGGCAGCCGCGCGAGGAGCTCACCACGGAGAACCTGGAAGCCCTGAAGAAGGGCGTGGTGAACCTCGAGTGCCACGTGGAGAATTTGCGCAAGTTCGGGCTTCAGCCAGTGGTCGCGCTCAACCTCTTCTGGAGCGATACCGAGGCCGAGCGCGAGTTCATGCGCCAGTGGGCCGCCGATTTCGACGTCGCGCTCGAAGAAGCAGAAGTGTGGGCCAAGGGCGGAGCGGGAGCAACAGCGCTGGCTGAGCGCCTTCTGGAGAATCTTTCCGAGGGTAACTCCCACCAGCTCTATGATCCCGCTGAGGGCATCGAGGCCTCCATCGACACCATTGCTAGGGAAATCTACCGCGCCGAGCGGGTGGAGTACTCGTCTAAGGCGCTGAAGGATTTGAAGTACATCAAGGACAACGGTTGGGAGGAGTTCCCAGTCGTGATCTCGAAGACTCAATATTCCTTCTCGGATGATCCGAGCCAGCTCGGCGCCCCAGAAGGCCACGTCCTTCATGTCCGCGAGCTGCAGCCCCGCACAGGCGCTGGCTTCATCGTGGCGCTGACCGGCGACGTCATGACCATGCCGGGCCTTCCCAAGAAGCCTGCGGCGAACAACATCGATGTTGCCGCTGACGGTTCCATCTCTGGGTTGTTCTAAACCACGGCCCGTTTTACGCGGCGCAGTCTACGAACTTTGGCCTGGCCACCCGGGATACTCGGGTGGCGTACCGCCGAAGGCGGGGCAAAGATCCTGAAAGGAACACCAGCCGCACAGCTTCGAGGTCTTTGGCCTAAAGTCTCCGGTCTTGCCATCGCCTTCGATCTTGGCCCAGAGCTCACCTAGGTCACGCTCGAAGTACTCGAGTTCCTCCGGCCCAGGCGTGAGGAACATCGAATCCAAAACCTTGAGGTACATCAGCCGCAGCTGCGTAGGGATGGTGCCAAGTAGCCGCCAGTACACCAGCGCGTAGAAATTCATTTGGAACTGCGCGTCCTGGGAATAACGGGGGAGTGGCTTCTTTCCGGTCTTATAGTCCACCACGCGTACCTCGCCGGTGGGAGCAACATCAACGCGGTCGATGAACCCGCGGACGGGCACGCCGTTGGGCAGAACTGTATCGACGTACATCTCGCACTTGTGGGCGTCGAAACCTTGGGGGTTTTCCATCTGGAAGTAGCCTTTGATGAGCTCGCGTACTTCGACGAAGAAGTCCAGCTCCTCGGGCTCTGGTACCAATTCACGCAGCTCCGGATCGGATTCGAGCATCACCGCCCATTCAGGCTTGATCATCTTCACCGCCACTGGGTACTCGCGCTCCTCACGGGGTAGCTTGTGCATTTTCTCCAGCACAGCGTGGACCAGCGTTCCCTTGACCTGCGCCTTTGTCTTAGGTTCAGGCAGCTTGTCGATGGCTCGGAAGCGATAGAGCAGTGGGCATTGCTTGTAGTCGGAGGCGCGGGAAGGGGAGAGGGCTAGTCGTTTCGGCATAATGTTTCTCAGACTAGCGCATAGGCACCCACAGTCCTTCCGGCATCACCCGGCAGTCCGTGGCAAGCTGGAAGCATGAGCACTACGCAAGATTTTCTCGATTTCATCGCCGCCAGTCCCTCCTCCTACCACGCGGCTGAGGAGGTAGCGCGCACGCTCGTTGATGCGGGGTTTAGCCGCCAAGACGAGTCTGCCGAGTGGTCGGCAGCACCAGGCGGTCACGTCATGGTCCGGGGTGGTGCGGTCATGGCTTGGTTCGTCCCCGAAGGTGCCGGTCCGGATTCGGGTTTCCGGATTATCGGCTCCCATACTGACTCGCCCGGTCTTGCTCTCAAGCCCACCCCGGATTTCGACTCCGCAGGTTGGCAACAGGTAGCCGTGGAGGTTTATGGCGGAGTCCTTCTCCACAGCTGGTTTGACCGCGAGCTCACCGTCGGTGGTCAAGTCGTCCTGCGCGATGGCACCCGCCACTTGGTCAATACCGGCCCCTTGCTGCGCTTGCCTTCGCTGGCTATCCACCTCTACCGCAAGGATGAATTCAAGCCGGATCGCCAGCGCCACATGCAGCCGGTGCTCTCCGTGGGCACACCGGAAACGTCGGTGATGGGGGTCGTCGGCAAGCAGCTCGGCGTAGACCCAGAGGACATCGCTTCCTTCAACCTGATTACCGCCGACGCCCAGCGCGGTGAGGTCTTCGGTGCCGGTGAGAGGCTCATCGCTGCCGGCCGCATGGACAACCTTTCTTCCGTTCATGCTTCGCTGCGTGCCCTGCTGGCTGCTGCGAAAAGCGCCGACTCCATCGAGCACAAGGACGTCCTCGTCATGGCGGCTTTTGACCACGAAGAGGTGGGCTCCTCTTCGCGCTATGGTGCGGGTGGGCCGATTCTGGGTGATATCTTGACCCGCACCGCGCGGGCGCTTGGCGCCAATGAGGAACAGCGCTTCCAGATGTTCGCGCGCTCCAGCTGTGTCTCTGCGGACGCCGCCCACTCCGTGCACCCCAACTACGCGGAAAAGCACGATCCCACTCACCACCCGATCATCGGCCAAGGCCCGGTCACCAAGATCAACGGCAACCAGCGCTATGCTTCCGACGCCAACACTGTAGCTCTGTGGGAATCTGCCTGCCGTCGTGCGGGCGTTCCGGTCCAGCGCTTCGTGGGTAATAACGACGTGCCCTGTGGCTCCACCATCGGCCCGATTTCCGCCACCCGCCTGGGCATCCCCACCGTCGACGTCGGTGTGCCGATGCTTTCGATGCACTCGGCCCGCGAGCTGGTAGGCGAGCGCGACCAACTATGGCTTGGCGACGCCCTTGAGGCATACTTGGTGGGTTAATCCTTGCCACCCCAAATTATGTGAAAGGTTTCCACGCCATGGCTTATTCTGGCCCCTTCCGCTACGGCGACCGCGTGCAGCTCACGGATGCCAAGCGGCGTCATTACACCATCGTCCTCGAGGAGGGAGGCCAGTTCCATTCGCACAAGGGCATCATCAGCCACGATGACATCGTGGGCATGGATGAAGGCTCCGTCATCGATTCGACGCTGGGCAGCTCCTTCCTCTTGTTCCGCCACCTCATGGTGGATCACGTCTTGTCGATGCCGCGCGGCGCCGCGGTGATTTACCCCAAGGACTCCGCGCAGATTCTGGTCGAGGGCGATATCTTCATGGGTGCGCGCGTGCTGGAAGCGGGCGCCGGTTCCGGTGCACTCTCAATGACCCTCTTGCGCGCCGTAGGGCCAGAAGGCCACGTTTTCTCCTATGAGGTACGCGATGACCACTTGGAATACGCCGTGGATAACGTCGCCGAATACTTCGGTGAGCAGCCCGAGTGGTGGAGCCCGCGGCTTGGCGATTTGGCCAATGTGACCGTCGAGGAGCTCGGCGGTCCCGTGGATCGCGTCATCTTGGACATGCTCGAGCCCTGGGAGCACCTCGAGAAGGTGCGCGACATACTCATCCCGGGCGGCGTCTTCATGACTTATGTGGCCACCGTGCCGCAGCTGATGAAGGTGATGGAGGGCATCCGCGAGCTGAAGTGCTTTACGGAGCCACGCGCCTGGGAGTCCCTCGTACGTGAATGGAAGGTGGAGGGCTTGGCCACCCGCCCGGAGCATCGCATGAATGCGCACACGGCGTTTCTGATCTGGACGCGCCGGCTTGCCGACGGCGTCACCCCGCCCCGCCCGCAGCGCCGCGCCCGAAAATAAGCCCCGAGGTTAAACGTGGCGCACTGCGCGCTAGGGTGGACCCTATGAACGATGCCACTCATGCCCAGGAACTTGGCCAGCAGCGTCGCCAGATAGAGCAGCTCGCTGAACGCAATGCCAAGCTTGCTGCCCTGTTGAAGGATGCACGCACGAAGCTTCAGCAGATGCTCGCCGAGGTGGACGCCCTTGCGGAACCCGCCTCCACATACGGTGTCTTTCTGGGCTATTCTGGGCGCGCCCATGATTTACACCGCGACGCCGAGGTTTATACCAATGGCCGAGCCATGCGAGTCAAGATTTCGCCCAACTTGGAGCCAGGCTCCCTTAAAGTAGGGCAGCAGGTCCGCTTGGGTGAGGGCTTCGTCGTCGTGGAGGCCTGCGCCCCGGTAAATACTGGCGCGCTGGCGACGCTCCAAGAACGCCTAGGCACCGACCGCGCGGTGGCCATTAATTCCTCCGGTGAAGAGCAGGTTATTCTCCTCGCTGCAGCGCTGCGGGATACCGTGCGCGCCGGCGATACCCTCTTGGTCGAGTCCAAATCAGGCGTGGCCACCGAACGAGTGCACAAGACTGAGGTAGCGCAGCTCACGCTGGAGGAAGTTCCAGACGTCTCCTACGAGGATATCGGTGGTTTGGACGAGCAGATCTCCCTCATCCGTGACTCTGTCGAGCTGCCCTTCCTGCACCCGGAGCTCTACCGCCAATACGATCTCCAGCCGCCGAAGGGCGTGCTGCTCTATGGTCCGCCTGGGTGCGGTAAGACGCTCATCGCCAAGGCAGTGGCGCATTCTCTGTCGGCGTCGCTCGGCGCTACTGCCCCCAGCTACTTCCTCAACGTGAAGGGCCCAGAACTTCTCAACAAGTTCGTGGGTGAGACTGAACGCCGCATTCGCCTCATCTTCGAGCGCGCCCGCGAGCTTGCTTCTGAGCCCACTGCGGATGGCAGCCAGCGGCCGGTCATCATCTTCTTCGATGAGATGGAGTCCATCTTCCGCACGCGCGGTTCCGGTGTGTCCTCCGATATGGAAACCACCGTTGTCCCGCAGCTCTTGACGGAGCTGGATGGCGTCGAAAAGCTCAGCAATGTCATCGTCATCGGTGCCACCAACCGCGAGGAGCTCATCGACCCCGCCATCATGCGCCCGGGGCGCCTCGACATCAAGATTCGCGTCAACCGGCCCACCAAGCAGGGTGCGCGCGAAATCTTCGCCCGCCATTTCCCGGACACCGTTCCACACGAGGGCGAACTTTCCCAGCTCATCGATACCGCAGTGGAGGATCTCTACGCGGAGCGCCCCTTCGTCACGTTGCACTTCTCCAACGCGGATCCGCGCGTATTGCACTACCGGGACTTCGTCTCCGGCGCGATGATCGCCAACATCGTCTCCCGCGCAAAGAAGCTGGCTATCAAGGAGGCGTTGGACGAAACCAACGCGGCGGGGGATACACAGCCCGCCGGCATTACCGCCGCGCACCTGCACCAGGCCATCGCTGCCGAGCAGGCTGAATCGGAATACGTACCTACATCCGCCAACCCGGAGGAGTGGGCCAAGATCGTCGCCGGGACCTCCGCCGGCGCGCATGTCACCGGGGTCGAATTGATGGGAGTACAACCTTGAGTCGTGTTCTAGGTACCGAGACTGAGTATGGAATCTCTACGCCGTCCAACCCGGCGCTATCACCGATCGTGACGTCCACCCATGCTGTTGTGGCTTATGCCGCCCTGCATACCGGTGCGCGCTCCCGTTGGGATTTTCGGGAGGAGCACCCGCTACGCGATAGCCGCGGCTTCGATCTCAAGCGCTATCACACCGTGCCCGTGGTGGACCCGAACGCCTTGGGTGTGGCCAACGTGGTGACCGCCAATGGCGCGCGTTTCTACGTCGACCACGCTCACCCCGAGTACTCCTCGCCGGAGTGTACGAATGCCTGGGATGCGATGCTTTACGACGCCGCCGGCGACCTCATCCTGCGCCGTGCAGGGGAGGCCGTGGCATCGCTGACAGCGCAGGGCACGTCCGTGCTGGCCACACACGATACCTGCCCGCCGCTGAAGTTCTACAAGAACAATGTGGACGGCAAGGGTGCTTCCTATGGCAGCCACGAGAACTACCAGTACTCCAGGGAAACTGACTTCGAGGAAATTGCCCAAGGGCTGATTCCCTTCTTCGTTGCCCGCCAGGTGGTCACCGGTGCTGGGCGCATGGGTTTGGGTGCTGACGGCGAAGAGCCAGGTTTCCAGATCTCGCAGCGCGCGGACTATATCGAGCAGGAGATTTCCCTGGAAACCACCCTCAACCGCGGCATCATCAATACCCGCGATGAGCCGCACGCGGTGGCCGAGGACTTTGGACGCCTACACGTCATCATCGGTGATGCCACTATGTCCCACACCTCGACGCTGCTCAAGCTGGGCATGACGTCGCTGGTGCTCGATGCCATCGAGAGCGGCGTGGACTTTAGTGATCTGCGCCTAGCAGAGCCGGTGGAGGAGGTGCAGCGGGTCAGCCGCGATCTCACCTTGACGCACCAGCTGGCGCTTCGCGACGGCCGCCGCCTCACCGCCCTTGACATCCTCGCCGCCTACCGGGAGAGGGTTACCGCCGCCTCCGAGGCGGATGAGAAGGTACTTGCCGCCTGGGATGAGGTTGTCGCGCTCTTGGCCGACAACCCGCTCAAGGCCGCCCACCTGCTGGATTGGGTAGCCAAATACCGCCTGATTAAGGGCTACCTCGACCGCGGCGTGGCCGCCGATGACCCGAAGCTCGCGCTCATCGATCTCCAGTACACCGACATCGACCCGGCCAAGTCCCTCTACCACGCGCTGGTTCGCAAGGGGCAGATGCGGTCCTTGGTCAGTGAGGAAGAGATTGCTGCTGCAGCGGAAACGCCGCCCGCAGATACCCGCGCTTACCTACGCGGCCACGCCACCCGGAAGTTTGGGGAGGAGGTCTTGGCGGCGTCTTGGCAGTCGCTGACCTTCCGCATCGGTGAGGCCGAGGGAGCCAACTCTGGAACCGCCTGCGTGGCACTCGACGACACAAAAAGACTCGGGCAGGACGAGGTGGGCGCTCTGCTGGAATCTGCGGACAGCGCCGCCGATTTCGTTAATAGTTTGCGCCAGCTCGGGGTGCGAATCGAGTACCCTACACTGTATTAGCGCAGCATTTTCCACTCGCGAAAGGAGCTCTAGAAGATGAGCGGACAGCAGTCTCAGATCAACGCCGGCGGCGGCAACGGTCAAGGAGGCGACACCCCGGAGTTCGACGCCGGACAAGTCAGCATCAACAGCGCGGGTACCGATGACCTCCTCGATGAAATTGACGGTCTTTTGGAGTCCAACGCCGAGGAGTTCGTGCGCTCCTACGTCCAAAAGGGCGGCGAGTAAAGGTGGAGCAGCCCTCCGATAGCGCCCCCGTTTACGCACGGCGGATTATGGGCATCGAAACCGAGTACGGCATCACCGCTAGCGCCAACGAGGGACAGCGAGTGATGTCCCCGGATGAGATAGCCCGCGTACTTTTCCGGCCCATCGTGTCGAAGTACTCCTCCTCCAATATCTTCAGCCCCAACGCCTCCCGCCTCTACCTGGACGTGGGTTCCCACCCGGAGTTCGCTACCGCGGAGTGCGATAGCCTCAGCCAGCTCATTGCCTATGAGCGCGCCGGCGACGCCATGGTCAACCGCATGGCCGTGCAGGCGGAAAAAACCTTGGCGGACGAGGGGGAGAAGCGCGCCGTCTACTTGTTCAAGAATAACGTCGATTCCGCGGGCAATTCCTACGGCTGCCACGAGAACTATCTCATCAGTCGCCACGTGGTGCTCAAGGACCTTGGCAAAGCCCTGTTGCCGTTTATGATTACCCGGCAGCTCATTTGCGGTGCGGGGATGATCAAACCTGCCAAAGGCGAGGAACCTGCGCGTTTCGTGCTCTCACAGCGCGCCGACCAAGTCTGGGAAGGCGTGTCCTCTGCGACGACTCGCTCTCGCCCCATCATCAATACTCGCGATGAACCGCATGGTGATTCCAAGCGTTTCCGCCGCATGCACGTCATCGTCGGTGACTCCAACATGGCCGAGCCCACGATGGCCCTCAAAGTTGGCTCCACGCTGCTCATGCTGGAGATGTTAGAGGCTGGCTTTGAGGTACCGGAGCTTTCGGTGCTTGATCCAATTCAGCACATCCGCGCCATCGCGCTCGACCCAACCGGCCGCACCGAGCTTCCGCTCGAGGGAGGCGGCAACACCACCGCGCTTGCCGTGCAACAGGAGCTCTGTACCGCCGCCGAGCGCTGGCTGGAGCACCGCGAGGACGCAGGCACTCCGACGGCTGAGTTGGCTCGTGTCGTGGACTTGTGGAAGCGCACCCTCCAAGCGATTGAGACTCAGGATTTCTCCGGCGTTGACCGCGAGATCGATTGGGTCATCAAGCGCAGCCTGCTGAACCGCTACCGCGAGCGCCTGGACGGGGATTGGGCGCACCCCAAACTGGCCCAGATCGATTTAACCTACCACGACATCCGCCCAGGCCGCGGCCTCTACAGCGTGCTGGAGCAGCGCGGCATGGTGGAGCGCTGGATCGACGATGCTGCAATCGATGCCGCCGTCGACACCGCCCCGCAGACCACCCGTGCCAAGCTGCGCGGGGAGTTTCTCGCGGTTGCCCGCGAGCTCGATGCCGCGGTAACGGTGGATTGGACGCGGATGAAGGTCAACCGGCCTGAGCCGATGACCGAGGAGTTCTCCGACCCCTTTGTCTCCGAGGACCCGCGCCTAGATGGGTTGTTAGACTACATGCGTTCGCACCCAGGCTCTTAGAGCCTTAGAGCTGATCAAGGAACCTGCCACTATGCCCTCAGCAGATCGAACTGCAGCCAGGACGCCGGTCAGAGACCGCGCTATCGAAAGGCTCACCAACCTCACCTTTGCGCTGCATGGCGCAGCGCACCAAGGCGGGGTTCCGGACCGCAGCGCGGCGTGGATCCGCAGCCACGTCGAGGGCTACCAATCACGCAGCGACGAGGCCTTTCACAAGCAACTTTCCCGTGACATCCTGACCCTGCAGCGCGCCGGCGTGCCAGTAGTACACAGTAGTGGGGCGGAAGGTTCGCTGTATCGCCTCGATCCCGAAAGCTACCAGCTGCCTCCCGTCGATTTCACGCCGGAAGAAGCCATGGTGTTGGGCGTTGCCGGCGGGATTGGCACCCCGGGCGGCTTGAGTGATTTCAGCTTGTCCGCGTGGACAAAACTAGCGGCCTCGGGAGCCTCCCGCGACCTGCGCGGCGCGCCCGTCTACACCGCGGTCAATGACATGACCAGGCTGAGCCCAGAGCTCGTCACCGGGGTGATTACCGCCGTGCGTGCGGGGCTGCGTATCTCCTTTGATTACTTTGCCACGCCCTCAGCCGAGCCGGTTCGCCGCCACATGGACCCGTGGGGGTTGGTCAATCACCGTGATCGCGTCTACCTCGTCGGGTGGGATGTGGACCGGGAGGCACCCCGCACCTTCCGCGCCACCCGCGTGGACAACGTTAAGCGCTCGCGCGCTGGGGCCACCCACCTCGAGCCCACCGCGCCGCTGCAAGATCTCGTCGTGGAAGCGCTTGACCGGGGAGACACCGTCGATGCCCTCCTTGAGGTACCAGATGGCCAGGCCGCGGAGCTTGTCGACGCCGGACGCAGACGCGCGGATGGCCTCCTTGCGCTGACGGGCGTGCGCCGCGATTGGCTAGTGCGCACCGCCGCGGGATATGCACCAGATGTCGTGGTGATTGAACCGACAGAAGTTCGTTCCGACATCATCGCGCTCTTGAGTGGGGAGGAATCGCACCATGGCTGATCAGCCACGCAAACTGCAGTCTCTTGTTCGCTCCCTCAACCTCATCCCATACCTGCGCAACCACCCAGGGGTGACCCCGATGGAGGCGGCCGAGGATTTGGGAATGACCCCTGCTGAGCTTAAGGATGCCGTCGACAGGCTCTTCTGCTCCGGGGTGGGCCGTAATACTGAGGATCTTATCGACTTAAGCTTCAGCTACAGCGATGGCATCGAGATCTACAACGACCAAGGCTTAACCCAGGCCCTGCGTCTGACCCCAACGGAGGCCGGCGCGTTGTTGCTAACGCTCGAGTCTCTTGAGGCAATGCCGGGGCTTGTCGACGTCTCCGCGGTCCATGCCGCCGCCGCGAAGCTACGCGCGATTATGGATGAAAAGACCGCCGCCATCTACGATTCTCTGGCCACGACGGATCCGGAGGAGTCCGAGGTGCAAGCGGCGTTGGCGGGGGCCGTCGACAAGCGCCGGCAAGTGCGTTTTACCTACTGGAGTATGTCCTCCAACCGCACCAGCGAGCGCACCGTGCACCCGGCACGAATATTCATCGTGGATGGCGAACCCTATTTGGTGGCCTGGGATGAATCGGTGGGGGAGCACCGTACGTTCCGCTTGGACCGTATGAGTGATGTTGAGGTGCTTGACGTAACCGCCACCCCGCACCTGCGCAAGCTAGACTTCAACCCCGATTCCCCCTTTGGTCTAGATCACACTCTTGTTGCGCAGCTGGAGATTAACCAAGAATTCACCTGGCTGGCCGAGCACTACGACATCACGCTCGGCGAACGGCTGGAAAATGGCTTCATAGCTGCCACAATGCCCGTCGGTTCCGAAGCCTGGTTTAGCCGCTTCGCCCTCGGCCAAGCGGACCGAATGCGGGTCGTGGGGCCACCGAAGCTTGTCGACGCCATTTCGCAACATAGAAAACGGGCGTTAGAACGTTATACTCAACTGCCAGACTAAGAGCACTTCTGTGTGCAGACTGCCCAGCCCCGCTGCGTGGACCTGTACGCTCCATCTACCAAGAAAGTAGAGGCACCCCAATGACTGTGGGACCTATGGAAATCGGCCTTATTGTTCTCGTCATCGTGCTGCTATTCGGCGCCAAAAAGCTTCCGGAGCTAGCTCGCTCCATGGGCCGCTCCATGCGTATCTTTAAGTCCGAAGTCAAGGAGATGAAGGAGGAGAACAACACTCCCGAGCAGCAGGCTCAAATTGCTGCATCGAAGAAGAACGATGAGGACTTCTGGAACAGCCCGGAGATGCAGCCGCGCACGTCCAAGCCGGCTGACGGAAACCAGAACTAATGATCTTTCCCGGCAGGCAGGCCACGCTCCGAGTCCCTCGGAGTGCTGAGGTCTCGCCTGTCGCCGTGGGCTTTTCTATGGAGGTCTTGCTTTGAGTACCGCGAGTACACCGTCGAATGCTGCTTCTAACGCGCCGAAGCAAAAATGGAGCTCAAAGCTACGCCGCAAGCCCAAGAACCCAACGGGGGAGATGACATTAGTTCAGCACCTCCAGGAGCTGCGCCGACGCATCGTCATTTCCCTCCTCGCCCTCGTGGTGGGCGCCATCATCGGATTCATCTGGTACCAACACGCCCCGTTTGGCATGTCACCGCTGGGCGAGATCTTGCGTGGGCCCTATTGCTCGCTGCCTGAGGAAAAGCGCATCTCTTTCACTGCGGATGGCGAGTGCCGCTTGCTTGCCACCAGCCCCTTCGAAATGCTGCTGCTGCGCCTCAAAGTGGGCGCGTTGGCTGGCGCAGTAATGTCCTCACCGGTCTGGCTCTACCAGATTTGGGCCTTCATCGTGCCCGGCCTGCACAAGAACGAACGCCGCTTTACCTTCTTATTTGTCTCGACAGCGGTCTTGCTTTTCGTGCTCGGCGCGGTCCTTGCCTACGTCATCCTTTCAGTGGGCCTGGAATTCCTCATGGGCATGGGCTCCGAGTATCAAACTGCAGCACTGACAGGTGAGCGTTACTTCTACTTCCTGCTGGCGTTGCTGCTGATCTTTGGCGTCAGCTTTGAGATCCCTCTACTCGTGGTATGCCTTAACCTGATCGGTGTATTGGAATATGACCACGTCAAGGACAAGCGCCGCATCATCATTGTGGTCATCATGATTTTCGCCGCGGTTGTTACACCGGGCCAAGAACCCTTCTCAATGTTGGTTTTGGCCGGTGCCCTTGTGGTTCTTGTAGAAATAGCTTTCCAGTTCTGCCGCATCAACGACAAGCGTCAGAAGCGCCAGCGCCCGGATTGGATGGACTTGGATGATGAAACTGCCTCGTCGCTGGATGAAGGTCCGGGTGCCATTGGCGCACCAACTCCGGTGTCCGCATCCACGAGCGTTTCTGCGTCTTCGCGGCCGGTATCTTCCAGGCCTGTTCCCCCGGCTTCAACTCCTGACGCTCGGGTACAGCAACCTCAGCAGACGAATACTCAGCCCCCGCAGAGCGGCTTTTTCGACGACGTTCTGTAGCCTCGCGGGCCTTCTAATCAAGAGTTCTGTGCGGGGACTTGTACCGGCGTGCTAGTGCCCCGTCCCTGACAGGTACTCTGGGGACTTATGACACTGACGCATCTGGACGAGTTCACTCAAGCACTACCGTACTCACTGGATGACTTCCAGATTGAAGGATGCCAAGCAGTTGAAGCGGGCCACGGTGTTCTGGTCTGTGCGCCCACCGGCGCGGGTAAAACCGTGGTGGGTGAGTTTGCTGTTTCTTTGGCACTGCGCCAAGGAACCCGTTGTTTCTACACCACACCCATCAAGGCGCTGAGTAACCAGAAGTACCACGACCTGGTTGACGCGCATGGCGAGGATGCGGTCGGACTGCTGACGGGTGATGTCTCAATCAACTCCTCCGCGGACATCCTCGTGATGACCACTGAGGTTTTGCGCAACATGATTTATGCGGGCTCAGGCGCATTGGATCGCTTGACCCACGTGGTGATGGATGAGATCCACTTCTTGGCGGATGCCTCGCGCGGCGCAGTGTGGGAAGAAGTCATCCTCAACCTGGAGGAGCACGTCTCCATCATTGGCCTATCCGCAACGGTGTCCAACTCCGAGGAATTCGGCCGGTGGCTGACCACCGTGCGTGGTGACACCAAGGTCATCGTCACCGACAAGCGCCCAGTACCGCTGGACCAGTGGATGATGGTCGGCCGCAAGATCTACCCGCTCTTTGAACCCGACTCAGGCGGCCAGGTAAACAATGAACTGGCACAGCGCATCCAACGTCTGGAGGCCGGCGATACCGATAATGGCCGCGCAGACTATGCCCAGAACCGTGCGAGCTTCCGCGCCCGTGCCCGGCACAAAGGCGGCGGGCGCAGCGACCGGCACAGTGATCGGCGCAGCGGCGCGCCTCGTGCGCAAGACCGCTACCGTCCGCTAGGCCGTCCAGAGGTGCTCAAAGAGCTGCAGGCCATGGAGATGTTGCCGGCGATTACCTTCATCTTTTCTCGTGCGGGCTGCGATGGCGCGTTGTATCAGTGCCTGCGTTCCCGGATGGTGTTGACCTCCCAGGAGGAGGCCACCGAGATCAAGGCCATCGTCGATAAGGGCGTGGAAGGCATTCCGGAAGAAGACCTCAAGGTCCTTGATTTCAAACGTTGGCGCGAAGCACTCTCGCGCGGCTTTGCCGCTCACCACGCGGGCATGCTGCCCGCCTTTAGGCACATCGTGGAGGAACTGTTCGTCAAGGGCCTCGTCCGGGCAGTCTTTGCCACCGAAACCCTTGCCCTAGGCATCAATATGCCAGCGCGCACCGTGGTACTGGAAAAGCTGGTGAAATTCAACGGCGAGGCACACGTGGACCTCACCCCCGGCCAGTACACGCAGCTCACCGGCCGCGCCGGTAGGCGAGGCATCGATACCTTGGGCAATGCCGTCGTGCAGTGGGCACCCGCCATGGATCCCACGGCGGTGGCGGGGCTTGCATCAACTCGTACCTATCCGCTTATTTCTACCTTCGAGCCCGGCTACAACATGGCCATCAACCTGCTGGGCATGCTCGGCTTTGATGACTCACTGCGCTTGCTGGAGAAGTCTTTTGCCCAGTTCCAGGCGGACGGTTCCGTCGTGGAAGAGACTCGCGAGATTGAGCGCGCTGAGCATCGCGTCCGCGAACTTCGCGCACAGTTGGATCAGGCCGTGGATAACTTAGCTCCGCCGGCAGCTGATGGCGAGGACCCGGCTGAACTCCTCATGGATTATATGCGCCTGCGCCGCGCGCTTACCGACGAGGAAAAGTCAGCGCGGGCCTCCAAAAAGGAGGAGAGGAACAAGGAGGTCGCGGCTGTCTTGGCCCGGCTGCAAATGGGTGAGGTCATCGCCATCGCGACCAAGAAGCGCCCAACGCTGGCAGTTGTCATCACCCCGGCCAACCAGACTGCTGATCCACGCCCCTGGGTTACCACGGAGTCCGGGTGGTCTGGACGCATCGATGCAGCCGGTATTGAAAATCCGCCGATGGTGCTCGGCCACATGAAGCTGCCGCGTGCGGCGCAGAAGAATCCGCGTCGGCATACCAAATACGTTCAGGATGCCTTCAAACGCGACTACTACAAGCGGCCTAAGAAGATGCGCACTGAGCCGCGTAATCGTCCCAACAAGAAGATCGCGCAGCTGCGCGATGCCCTCCGCGAGCACCCGGTGCACAATTGGCCGGCGACCGACCGCGAACAGTTGGCTGGTGTGGCCCAAAAGCTCGCCCGACGCGAGCTCGAGCTCCACAAGTTGGAAGCCAAGGTGGAGCGCGCGACGGATACCCTCGGCCGCACCTTCGAGCGCATCGTGGACCTGCTGGCGGAGATGGATTACGTAGAGTTTGAAGGCTACGGCGAGAACCGCGAGCCGGTCATCACGGACGAAGGCGAGCGTTTGGCCAAGATCCATTCCGAGTCCGACCTACTGGTGGCACAATGCCTTAAGCGGGGTATCTGGAATGACCTTGACCCGGCAGAGCTGGCCGGCGTTGCCTCCCTCTGCGTCTTCGAAAACCGAAAAGCCACCCGCGGCGAACCAGGTGCGGCTAGCGACGACATGGCGGACGCCATGAACGCAACGTGGCGCATCTACGCGGAGCTTGTCAGCGATGAGAAGCGCCATAACCTGCCGCAAACACGCGAGCCGGAGTCAGCCTTTGCACTCGCTATCCACCAATGGACCGCAGGCGCACCCTTGGCATATTGCATGGCTGCGGCTAACGAGTCAGGCGCGGAGCTGACTCCCGGTGACTTTGTCCGTTGGTGCCGCCAGGTCATCGATCTGCTCCAGCAGGTAGCCAAGACCGGCTACGAGGACGAAATTCGCCGCAATGCCCGGCGCGCCATTGACGCGATCCAGCGCGGCGTCGTCGCCATCGGCGCTTAGTCTCTTCCTAGTCTTCGGAGCTACCGCGAAGCAGTGCCGCGGCTGCCGCCGCGATAGCTGTGCGGTGGGGTGCGATGAGTGCCACGGTGGCTAGCTTGAGGTTGCGCCCCAACGGGTTAAGGATGAGAGCTTGCGTGCCGATGATGGCGTCATCGATTAAAGCTGGCCCGCCCGAGTCACCTTTGACCGCCGGATTCGTGTTGAAGACGAATCCGGCGGGGGAGACGGTGGTGAGGAAATCGACCGACCACGTGCGAAAGAAGGGCAGAAGAAATAACCCCGTTCGCTTCTGTGCGCGGCGGGCCCTTCCGCCGTATCCCCAGGTGCTCACGGGTGCACGAAAGGAGGGAGTACTGTGCGCGAGTCCCGGTAGGTTTCGAGGCGGTGCTGGTGTATCGAGCAAACACAAGGCCATGTCGGTTCCATCAATCGTACGCACGGCGGTGATCCGCCGGTTGAAACCGCCACTCACCTTGTAGTGATCAGCTTTGTCTAGGCCATCGCGGAAGAAGTGCGCGCAGGTCAGAACCAGCCGGGTTGCCTGCTGGGTGCAGGGCTTTAAGGAGGCATCGATGAGCACCCCCGAGCAATAGCTACGGCGGGTGCGGATCTTGACGGCTGCGGGATAGGAATTCACGGCGCCCAGCTTAACTGGACGAAGGCGAGCGGTAGGCTAACTCCCATGACTGATTATGCTTCCCGCTTGGACCGCGCCCGCGCGATTGCCGCTGCCAAGGGTATCGATGTGTTGCTGGTAGGTACCGGGGCCGAGTTCGCGTATCTTACGGGTTCCTGGATCTCGTCCCATGAACGTCTGACCTGCTTGGTTATCCGTCCCGACGCCCAACCGATCATCGTAGCGCCAAGCACCGACATTGAGTCGCTTCAGGGCGTTGCCACGCAGCTGGTGGGGTGGCACGATGGCCAAGATCCCTATGCGCTGGCCTTGGAAGGTGTGCGTCTCAGCACCGTTGCCTTGGGCTCCTCGCTGACCGCAGACCACGTGTTGCGTTTCCAGTCCGCAGTTCGAGACCAGCTAGTTCCGTCCTCACCTTCTTCGACGTCCTCGACGGAGGTACCGCAAGTGGAATACCTTCTAGCTACTGAGGCGCTGGCTGAGCTCTTTAGCCGCAAGGACTCAGATGAGGTAGCGGAGCTGCGCGCTGCTGCGGAGGCTATCGACGCCGTGCACGCCGAGGTCCCGCGTCTCTTAAAGCCGGGGCGCACTGAGGCCGAAGTAGCCGCTGATTTGCGGGAGCTCATCTTGCGCGAACACGATGCGGTTGACTTCATCATCGTTGGTTCCGGCCCAAACGGGGCAAACCCACACTATGACTATGGGGACAGGGAACTTGGCGCGGGTGATCCCGTCGTGGTGGATATCGGAGGGACGCTGGCCTCCGGTTATCACTCTGACTGCACCCGCACCTATGTGGTGGGAGCGGACCCCTCTGCGGCGCCCGCCGATTTCCAGGAGGCCTATGCGGTGTTGGAAAAGGCCCAGGCTGCCGGACGAGCCGCCGCGCGCCCAGGCACAACCGCTCAGGAGATAGACCGTGCCACGCGCAGTGTGATCGAAGCGGCCGGTTGGGGTGAATATTTCACGCACCGCACGGGGCACGGCATTGGCTTGTCGACGCACGAGGAGCCCTTCATCATGGAGGGAAATGAGCTGGAGCTTTCCCCGTCCATGGCCTTTTCGATTGAGCCGGGAATCTACGTCCCGGGTAAGTGGGGTATGCGTCTGGAGGACATCGTGGTGACCACTGAATCCGGGCATGAGTCCCTGAACCAGGCCCCGAGGGGGTTGCGCTGATGGGAGAAACTGGCGCGCTACTGATCCTTGGCGGGCGCAGCGATATCGGTGGCGAGCTTGCACGCCGTCTGTGTGCAGGCCGCCCAGTAGTACTTGCCGCGCGGGGTGAGCACGGTATGGATGAACTCACCACAGAGCTTCTCCGCAGAGGGGCGGTTTCCGTTCACACGCTTTCCTTCGATGCCGCGGATGTTTCCTCCCACCGCGCAGTTATCGAGCAAGCTGCAACGCTCGCGGGTGAGGACATCACGACGGCGGTTGTCGCCTTCGGAATCTTGGGTGACCAGGAACAAGCTGAGCACGACGAGGCGCATGCCTTCGACATCGCCCTGATTGATTATGCCGCGCAGGTATCCATACTCACCGTGCTGGCCGACGTCATGAAAAGAGGCCACATTGTGGCCTTTTCCTCCATTGCGGGCTGGCGTGCACGGCGGGCCAACTATGTCTATGGCTCAACCAAGGCTGGCCTCGATGCCTTCTGCCAAGGTCTGGCGGATCGCCTGCAGGGCAGCGACCTAGCGCTGATCACCGCGCGCCCCGGTTTCGTTATCGGGTCCATGACACAAGGGATGAAGCCCGCGCCGCTGTCGGTGACACCTGACGTAGTCGCACAAGCTGTGGTCAGAGCCGTCGAGTCCTCGTCGAGTTCGCGGCCGGTGTCCCGCACGCTGTGGATCCCACGAGCGCTTCAGCTGTTGGCCTGGGTCATGAAGCTTGTCCCGCGCCCCATCTGGCGGCACATGCCGCGTTAGCGATGTCCGAGCGCGGGGGAGTTGGCATCGAAGATGAAGCCGCGCGGTGCAAGGACGCGCAGCACCACGTCGGCATCGCCTTCGGCCAGATCGTGGATGACTAAGCCTCGCCAGGGGGTTACCGAGATGGAAGCGCCCAGCTGGGCAATAAGCCCCGCGTACTCACCGGGCAGCACGCCATCGTGCAGGCCCGCGCCCAGGTCGACGCGGCCGGGCTTGGTGTGATCGGTCAGCCAACCGATGGGCAAGGCCGGCTGTGCAGGGGCCGTACGCGCAGAAAAGGCGAAGCTGTCGAGGTCTTCAGAAAGCCCATTGGACACCTCGAGCACATAGTCCACGAGCTGCGAGATTGCTTCTTCTAACTCCAGGGTTGGACCTGTAGCTGCTCCCTCTCGAATGAGGCGCGCGGAGCCGGCGTCCTCATCATCGTCTCCTGTACTGACGCTGGATAGTTGGAGCCCAGCCGCCACACCGTGTGAGAGGAGATCGCCCGCGCCACCATCGATGCCGAAGACTGCATCCCGGTCGAGAGCGGGGGAGGCTCCTTTGGCTGCAGCCAGGGCATCAGCAACGCGCTGCGCCACACGGCGTGCGTGAAGGGAGAGGGGAGAGGCCAGCACGTGGGCGTCGGTGGTGGGCAGGGGGACGTCGCCAAGCACCTGCTCATCACGGATGCCGCGCAGGCTGATGACGCTGTGCTGCTCTAGGTACACATTGCCATCGCCATGTTCCCTAGCGGCCTGGCCGAGGGCAAGCCACTGCTCGGGGGTGACAACACCGCCTGCCGGATGGAAGCGCAAGGTATCGGATTCGGGATGCTTCGACTCGGAAAGGGACATGGTGGGTCAGTCTAATCGCTCCGGGAGGGTCTCCAGCGAACCAGCAGGTCTAGCAAGTATGGTGGGCTGCATGCCGTTTCTTCTGTTCATCGCGTACATCCTCCTCGAAACCCTGGCGTTTTGGGCAGTTGCCGAGTGGATTGGAGTGCTGTGGGCACTACTAGCCCTGGCGCTGACCATGCTCTTCGGTATGACGATAGCCAGCTGGGAAGTTCGCCGCATGATGGTCAGCCGCATCCGCCAGGCCGAAGACGGAGTCTATGTAATGGAGGATCCCACTCCAGGTAAAACAGCCGGCAACGTCGGCCTGACTATGGTGGGCGGAATCCTGCTTTCGCTGCCCGGCTTCGTCTCCACGATCATCGGTGCTCTGCTCATTTTTGCACCAACTCGTTCCATCATCCGCACGCTTCTTGCTGCATCGATGTTCCGGAAAATCGAGGATATGGGTGTGCGCGTTTACGAGGCCTCACCCATGGCACAACACCGCGACTCCTATGGATCCTTTGGAAGCTTCGGCGCGGGTGCTACCGGCAGCGCCATGGGAAGCAGGGGACAAGCGGACCACACGCACGAAGTCCTCGATGAAGATGAAATCCGCACATGGACCCAACACGTCAAGCCCGAAGACTTTGAGGACGGAAATAAATAGTGCTCACTGTGTGTGCCCGGCTTGTCCTCGCAGCTCTTTCGGGCGCGGTCACGTATCTATCGGTGGAGCCGCGCGGCTGGTGGGCGGCGGGAATCATTGGGGTGGCCATGTTGGTGGCCGCGTTATCGCCTTGGCGAAAGCCCCTGCATTTAGGGTGGGCGGCGCTCATCGCTGTGGTCCATAGCGCTGTCTTGTATCTCTTCACGCTTCCGTGGATTGGTGAGCTCGTGGGCAACATGCCCTATATTGCGCTCGCTATCTTCCTGTCCTTGTACAGCATCCTCCTCGGTACCGGTGGGGCAGCGTTACTGCGTTTAAACTATGGCTTCGCGCTTTTTCCCTTCTTTTATGTGGCGGTGGAAATGCTGCGCTCCTCCGTCCCCTTTGGCGGCTTTGCCTGGGTACGTCTGGCGTGGGGACAGATTGAAGGCCCGCTCGCCAACCTTGCCCCATGGGGTGGGCCTGCGCTTATTAGCTTCGCGGTCGTCTGCGTCGCCGCGGGTGTGGTGGGCCTTGCGCGCGCACCACGGTTAGCCTGTGCCTTCCTGGCAGTGCCGCTTCTTGCAGGGCTCATCGCCTCGCAAGGCGTGAACCGACCTAGCCACATCACAAGCACGATCACGGTAGCCGCTGTCCAGGGAAACGTCCCCCGGCTGGGCCTTGACTTTGCAGCGCAACGCCGCGCAGTGTTGGATAACCACGTCCGCGTCACTGAGCAGGCAGCACAGGATGGAGCACGGCCAGACATCGTCTTTTGGCCTGAGAACTCCTCCGATATCAATCCTTTTGCCAACGAGGACGCACGGGCGCTTATCGACGGCGCCGCCCACGACATCGACGCCCCCATCCTCGTCGGAACTCTCACCCGAGATGAGGTCGGCGCGCGCAATACGATGCAGGTATTCAACCCGGATGGCTCGGTGGGGCAGCACCACTACAAAAAGTACTTGCAGCCCTTTGGTGAGACGATGCCGATGCGTGAATTCTTTAGGAAGATCACCGATCTGGTAGACCTAGCGGGCGACATGAAGCCCGGTGATGGGTCAGGAGTGGTGACTATGGCAGGGACTGCGGTGGGCGTTGCTACGTGCTACGAGGTCAGCTTTGACCAGGCGTTCCGAACGGCCATCGATAACGGCGCACAGATTCTCACAACGCCGACGAATAACGCCACGTTCAGCGATTCTGACATGACCTACCAGCAGCTGGCTATGAGCCGCCTGCGCGCAATGGAAGCGGACCGAGCCGTGGTTGTGGCCGCCACATCAGGAGTCTCAGCCATCGTGCACCCCGATGGTTCAGTGAGCCAGGAAAGCGGTATCTTTGAACCGGCTTATCTCGAAGAGGAACTTCCGCTGCGAGAAGGGCGTACATTTGCGGTGCGTTATGGTTCGCTCCTGCAGTGGCTCATGACTATTATTGGAACGGTCTGCGCGCTGTTTGCGATCCATTCCACCCGCTTGACTGGACGACGCAGCGCGTCTTAAAGCAGAAACCTAAAGGAGCAAGTAACTAGTGAGCTCGACCCACGAATCTACTCTGGTCATCATCCCCACCTACAACGAGATTGAGAACCTGCCGCTGATTACCGGCCGCGTGCGCAAGGCCACTCCCGAGGTTCACATCCTGATCGTGGACGATAATTCCCCGGATGGCACCGGAGAGGCTGCAGACAAGCTGGCCGCCGAGGATCCTCACCTGCACGTGCTGCACCGCGAAGGCAAGGGTGGCCTTCTCGGCGCTTATATCGCCGGCTTCGAGTGGGGCCTAGAGAAGGATTACCAAGTTCTGTGCGAAATGGACGCCGACGGCTCCCACGCGCCGGAGCAACTCCACCTCTTGCTTGAGGAAATCGAGAAGGGCGCAGATCTGGTCATTGGCTCTCGCTACGTACCGGGTGGAGAGACAGTGAACTGGCCTGCCAACCGCGAGCTGCTTTCCCGCCTGGGCAACAAGTACATTTCTGTCGCCCTGGGTGCTGGCATCAATGACATGACCGCTGGCTACCGCGCTTTCCGGCGCGAGCTGCTTGAACACCTCGACTTTGAAGAGCTCTCCAACGCCGGATACATCTTCCAGGTGGACGTTGCATTCCGCGCCATCAAGGATGGCTTTGATGTCCGCGAGGTTCCGATCACCTTCACCGAGCGCGAGCTTGGTGAATCCAAGCTGGACGGCTCCTTTGTCAAGGATTCCCTGCTCGAAGTAACCAAGTGGGGTGTGTCTCACCGCTCTGAGCAGATCAGCGATTTCACTTCGGAGATTTCGAAGATCACCTCCCGCACGGTCAAGGACATGGAGCTTGGCCACAAGGTCACCACGGTCAAGAACGCTGTATCGGACTTCGTTTCCGAAATCTCCAACCTAGTTAAAGGCACCTTCAAGAAGTAACTCGATGCCCACGGCGCCTCATACACGCCCGTGAATAAGAAAGCTAAGCCCGGAAGCCGCAGTATGGCCTCCGGGCTTTTTGCCGTAGTGACCAGTACTAGTGCTAATGTCATAAGTAGCACTTTAGCTGGTGCACAGTGACTTAATTCACTGTTTCTCACACTACGGATCGTTCGGCACGTACCTGCCGATGGAGGAGATTTTGCTATGGCAACCGTAACGTTCAAAGATGCTTCCCTAACCTACCCGGGAGCGAAAGAACCCACCGTCAAGAAATTCAACCTGGAAATCGCCGATGGCGAGTTCCTCGTCCTCGTCGGCCCTTCCGGCTGTGGTAAATCCACCACGCTGCGCATGCTGGCGGGTTTGGAAAACGTTACCGACGGTGCCATCTACATCGGCGACAAGGACGTCACCCACGTTGCTCCGCGCGACCGAGACATCGCCATGGTCTTCCAAAACTATGCGCTCTACCCGCACATGACCGTGCGCGAGAACATGGGCTTCGCACTGAAGATCGCCGGCAAGTCCCAAGACGAGATCAATAAGCGCGTCGACGAAGCCGCCGCCACTTTGGGCCTCACGGAGTTCCTCGAGCGCAAGCCGAAGGCCCTGTCCGGTGGTCAGCGTCAGCGTGTGGCCATGGGCCGCGCCATTGTTCGTAACCCGCAGGTCTTCCTCATGGATGAGCCGCTATCTAACCTCGATGCCAAGCTGCGTGTTCAGACCCGTACCCAGATTGCAGCCCTGCAGCGCAAGCTTGGGGTTACCACCGTCTACGTCACCCACGACCAGACGGAGGCCTTGACCATGGGTGACCGCATCGCGGTGTTGAAGGATGGCTACCTGCAGCAGGTTGGAGCGCCCCGCGAGCTTTATGACCGCCCCGCCAACGTCTTCGTCGCCGGCTTCATCGGCTCCCCAGCCATGAACCTGGGCACCTTCTCAGTCAAGGATGGGGACGCCACCTCTGGTCACGCTCGCATCAAGCTTTCCCCGGAAACCCTCGCTGCGATGACGCCGGAGGATAATGGCCGCATCACCATCGGTTTCCGCCCGGAGGCGCTGGAGATCATTCCGGAAGGCGAGTCCACCGAACTTTCCATCCCAATCAAGCTCGACTTCGTGGAGGAACTTGGTTCTGATTCCTTCCTCTACGGCAAGCTGGTGGGTGAGGGCGACCTCGGATCCTCAAGCGAGGACGTCCCCGAGTCCGGCCAAATCGTCGTCCGCGCTGCGCCGAACACCGCGCCTGCCCCGGGCAGTATTTTCCACGCACGCATCGTGGAGGGTGGCCAGCATAACTTCTCGGCGTCGACTGGCAAGCGCCTTCCTTAAGCCCGCGTGCCGGCTGCCCCGCGGCACGTAATAGGTAGGGCAGTTCTAGCCACAATCAGCAGAAAAGGTGGAGTGATTCGCCATGAAAGAGTCCATGAGCATCACCTCGTCGACGTACGCGTCGGCGCTGCTGACACTGCCCTGGGATACGCCCCTGGAACATTGGCCCGATGATCTCATCGCCGCACTGCCCAGGGGTATTTCCCGGCACATCGTGCGTTTCGTGGGGATCAACCGTGGCATCGTCGCGGTCAAAGAAATTGGTGCGCGTACCGCCCACCACGAGTACAAGATGCTGCGTGAACTGCAGCGCCTTGGCGCCCCCAGTGTGCGGCCAGTAGCCGTGATCACCGGACGCCATCCGGCAGAGGAAGACTACGGTGAGCTCACCGCAGCTTTGGTGACCGAGCACTTGGAATTTTCCCTGCCCTATCGCGAGATCTTCTCTCGGCACCTCACGGTCGTGGAAGCGGAGAAGCTCATCCGCGCCCTGTCCGTGCTTTTGGTGCGGATGCATCTGCTCAACTTCTACTGGGGCGACGTGTCATTGTCCAACACTCTCTTTCGGCGCGATGCCGAAACCTATTCCGCCTATCTCGTCGATGCCGAGACAGGAGAGTTCCAGCCCAACCTCTCTGAATCACGCAGGCTTTACGACGTCGACATAGCCCGCGTCAACATCATCGGCGAGCTCATGGACCTCCAGGCGGGTGAATGCCTAGATAGGTCCATCGATGTCATCGCCCTAGGAGGCCTCGTCGAAAGCTCTTATCTTGAACTGTGGACGGAGCTCACCGCGGAGGAATCCGTCGATGCCAGTGAATACTGGCGCGTCTCCGAGAGAATTGACCGCCTCAATCAACTGGGCTTTGACGTAGGGGAGCTCAAGGTCACGAAGGACGATTCGCGGCAGGTTGTGCGCATTCGCCCTGTCGTGGTGGATCCGGGCCACTATCGTGCAGAGCTGCTGAGCTTGACCGGGCTGAGCGTCGAGGAGCATCAGGCCCAACGCCTGTTGGGCTCGATACAGGCCTATCAGGCCGTCGAATGCGGACCGCATGTGGGTCTTACCCAAGCCGCGCATCTTTGGATGACGCATGAATACGAGCCGACCATCGCCGCCGTCCCCGTGGAGATGTTAGACAAGCTGGAGCCGGCACAGATCTTCCACGAAATCGTTGACCATCGCTGGTTCCTTGCCCAAGAAAGGGGAGGGGATGTCACCCTCCCGGAGGCCACGGCATCCTATCTTGAATCCGTGCTTCCTGCCCGCCGCGACGAGGCTCGCCTCCTCAGCACAAGCCCTTCAGAAGAAGACTTGTCATAACCTCTCGCGTGCCCCAACAGCTCCTGCGATCACAAATCCTCCCTCCTATCCTCAGCTGTTTTTTATATGTATTTGTATGGTTTAGGCCCGATTGCCCCATAAATGGGGAAGGTTTCAATGTCCGAATATGGATATGGTCACAATCGGGTGTTTTGGGTCCGAATTCTTTTGAATATGTGGAATTCCTCACTAAGGTGGAAGACAGGCTAACCAGTTCATAGTCGGACTACGATCCGCTATGAAGCACTTGGTGGCGCTGGGAAGAAGCCTTCGTTGCTGGAGGTCTCCCAGACACAACCGAATACGAGCCAGGTATCCATCTCGGCTCATCATCCCGCTTTTCATCAAGAAAGATGAGGACCTCATGAAGCGTCTTACTCGCATCGCATCCATCAGCATGGCATCCATGCTCGCCGCCGCAAGTCTCGTCGCGTGCTCCGGCTCCACCGACGAGGAAGGCGATGTTTACTTCCTGAACTTCAAGCCCGAACAGGACGCGGCATACCAGGAGATCGCAAAGGCCTACACTGAAGAGACCGGTGTTAAGGTCAAGGTCGTCACTGCCGCCTCCGGCTCCTATGAACAGACCCTCAAGGCCGAGATTGGCAAGGACGAGGCCCCGACTCTCTTCCAGGTCAATGGCCCAGCTGGCTTCATCACCTGGCAAGATTACATGGCAGATATGTCGGACACCGAGGTTGCTAAGCAGCTGACCGACGATATTCCGCCGCTGACCACCGAGGATGGCGAGGTACGTGGCGTTCCGTTCGCCGTCGAGGGCTTCGGAATCATCTACAACGACGAGATCTTCGACAAGTACATCGCCACGTCTGGCGCAAAGATCAAGTCCACGGATGAGATCACGAGCTACCAGAAGCTCAAGGAAGTCGCCGAGGATATGCAGGCAAAGAAGGACGAGCTTGGTATCGAGGGTGCCTTCGCCTCCACCTCACTGACATCCGGTGAGGACTGGCGTTGGCAGACTCACCTGGCCAACGCTCCGATCTGGCAGGAGTACCAGGACAAGGGCGTCGAGGACACCAACGAGATCGAGTTCTCCTACAACAAGGAGTACAAGAACCTCTTCGATCTCTACCTTGAGAACTCCACCGTAGAAAAGTCTCTTGCGCCTTCTAAGACGGTGTCCGATTCCATGGCTGAGTTTGCGCAGGGCAAGGCCGCCATGGTTCAGAACGGTAACTGGGCATGGTCCCAGATTTCCGAGACCTCTGGCAACGTGGTCAAGGAAGACAAGATCAAGTTCCTGCCCATGTACATGGGTCTGCCGGATGAAGAAAAGCACGGCATCAACGTCGGTACCGAGAACTACCTGGGCGTGAACTCTGAGGCATCTGAGGTTGACCAGCAGGCCACCAAGGACTTCATCGACTGGCTGTTTACCTCTGAAGCTGGCAAGGAGCACGTGGTTAAGGACCTTGGCTTCATCGCGCCGTTCGAGAGCTACACCGCCGAGGACACCCCCAACGATCCGCTGGCTCAGCAGGTCGCGGAAGCTATCGCTAACAAGGATCTGACCACCTACCCGTGGAACTTCCAGTACTTCCCGTCCCAGCAGTTCAAGGATGACTTCGGCCAGGATCTGTCGCAGTACGCCTCCGGAAAGCTGAAGTGGGAGGACGTCGTCAAGCACTTCAAGGACAACTGGGCTGCTGAGAAGGAATCCAACTGGGGCTAAAGCTCTATCCCCATCTCCCTCGCCACACGCCTTCTAAGTAGCGGACGTCGGGGAGGGGAGTAGGTGAGGGTTGTGGCCCGCGTCGCGAGCTTGTCCGCGAGCGGTTACTCCACATCCTCAGCCTCCTCTCCTCGTCGCCGTCCCGCTGGGAAACGTGTGGCACCACCTGAAATGAAGGTTTCACCACCATGCAAGCAACGCTGAAGAAGTACTTCCCAGTCTTTGTCTTGCCCACCCTTCTGGCATTCATGATTGCCTTCTTGGTGCCGTTCATCGTGGGTTTCTTCCTCTCCTTCACGAAGTTCACCACTATCACCAACGCCAAGTGGGTTGGCATAGACAACTACGTCAAAGCTTTCTCCCAACGCGAAGGTTTCATCTCGGCCTTCGGTTTCACCGTCCTCGTGGTCATCGTCTCCGTGATCACAGTCAACATCTTCGCCTTCCTCTTGGCGTGGATGCTGACCCGCAAACTCCGCGGCACCAACTTTTTCCGCACGGTCTTCTTTATGCCCAACCTTATCGGCGGCATCGTGCTGGGCTATACCTGGCAGACCATGATCAACGCCGTGCTTTCGCACTATGCCACGACGATTAGTGCGGACTGGAAGTTCGGCTATGCCGGCCTCATCATGCTGCTTAACTGGCAGCTCATCGGCTACATGATGATCATTTACATCGCCGGTCTCCAGAACGTCCCACCAGAGCTCATTGAGGCTGCCGAACTCGACGGCGTCAACAAGTGGGAAATGCTGCGCCACGTCACTATTCCGATGGTCATGCCATCCATCACCATCTGCCTCTTTTTGACTTTGTCGAACTCCTTCAAGCTCTTCGACCAGAACCTGGCGCTGACCAACGGCGCTCCTGGCGGGCAAACAGAGATGGTGGCGCTCAACATCGTCAACACGCTGTTTAACCGTATGAATGTCGAGGGCGTCGGCCAGGCCAAGGCTGTCATCTTCGTCGTCGTTGTGGTCGTCATCGCTTACTTCCAGCTGCGCGCGACCCGCTCCAAGGAAATCGAGGCTTAAGTTATGACTACCAGCACTTCAGCGCAGGCTGTTCCGGCCTCGAAGAAGAAGGATCACCAGCTTCCCTCGGATAATAAGACCCGGATGTCTGGCGGCGCCAAGTTCGTGGTCTACGCCATTTTGGCGTTCTTCACCATCGTCTTCCTTGGGCCGATCCTCTTCATCTTCATCAACTCCTTTAAGTCCAAGTTCGCTATCTCCTCCGATCCTTTCTCGCTTCCCATTGGTGAAACCTGGGTCGGCTTCGAGAATTTCCTGGTGGGCTTGACCAAGCAGGGCTTCTTGGAAGCCACGTTGTGGTCCTTCGTCATCACGATCCTGTCCGTCATCGTTATCGTGTTCTTCTCCGCGATGACCGCCTACTACATCACGCGCGTCAAGACGTGGTGGACGAACCTTCTATACTACCTCTTCGTGGTCTCCATGATTATCCCCTTCCAGATGGTCATGTTCCCGACGGTCAAGATTGCAGACATGCTCCACCTCAACAACCCGATCGGCATCGTTGTGCTCTACCTCGGTTTCGGTTCCGGTCTGTCGGTGTTCATGTTTGCAGGCTTCGTCAAGTCCATCCCTTTGGATGTTGAGGAAGCTGCGATGATCGACGGCTGCGGTCCGCTCCAGAACTACTTCCGGGTAGTCTGGCCTATGCTCAAGCCAACTGCCATCACCGTGGCCATTCTTAATGCCATGTGGGTGTGGAATGACTACCTGCTGCCATACTTGGTCATCGGCCTGTCCACGCGATACAAGACCATCCCGGTGGTCATCCAGTCCTTCGTTGGCTCCAACGGTAACCGCGATATGGGCGCCATGATGGCCATGCTGGTACTAGCCATCATCCCCATCGTCATCTTCTACTTCTCCACGCAGAAGCACATCATCGAAGGTGTGGCTGCCGGTGCCGTGAAGGGCTAAACGGGTGCGATAGGTTAAAAACCATGAATCGCATGCTCGGCCCCGAATCGAAGTTCTATGCTGCTCTGAGCCTCTTCGCTGACCTAGTCATCGTCAATGTTCTCTTGGTGATCACGTGCTTTCCCGTGTTCACCGGGGGAATGTCCTTGCGCACCGCCCATGCGGTGACCGGTCAAATGGTCCGCGAGGAAGGTTCTCGCCGCGGCTCGGCCTTCGTTCGGGGCCTTTTGACGCGCCCCGGGGTCAACACCGCATGGTGGCTCATTTGCCTCACCGTCGCCGCCTTGGCCGCGTATGAATTCGCCATTATTGCAAAGGCAGACCTGGGTTCAATGGGCCTAGTACTGCGCGCAGCCTTAATCTCGGGGCTTATCGTATTGGGCTGTGTCAGCGTATGGTTCTTCCATCTCGATGCACCGGGGCTTGGCTTCCGTCAAAGAAGCACACAGGCCATCATGAAGGCGGTAGGGCACCTACCGCGTACTCTATTGGCAGTATTGCCTGGCATCATGCTTGTTCTGTATCCCATCTTTTTCCCGGCGCAGTGGGGAGGCTACCTGTTCTTCCTCGCGGTGCTTGGCCCGGCTCTCGCGGTCTATCTCGCCGAGCTAGTGCTGCAATGGCCCGAACTGAATTCGCTATCACCCGATAGCCCCTCTGCATAACGCGGTGCGCGCCAGCTGGCCCAAAGCCAGAAATAGGGTAGTGGTATCCACGTCATCGTGGAACCACTACCCTGCAGTCTTTGTGGGCTTCCTAGAAGCGCTTTAAGCTTCGCCCTCCTCCTGCGCCTTCTGCTCCTTGAGCAGACGGGCAGCCGCGCGGCGACGAGAACGCAGATTCTCGATGCGCTCGGTCAAGAGTTCATCCAACTCCTCAATGGAGCGGCGCTCGCGCAGCATGTCCCAGTGGGTACGCGGCGGCTTCACGGGCTTGGACTCGACGCCTTCGCCCTCAACCAGAGTGCCGAGCTTACCGTTCTTGCACATCCACTCCTCGGGAATCTCCGCATCGTCAGCGAAGGGCACCTCATAGATGTCGCCGTCTTCGGTGCGGTACTTCACCATTTGGCGTGGGGCCAAGTCGTGGTCGCGGTCGGTTTCGTAGCTCACTGCGCCCATGCGGCTGCCACGGAGTACGCGATCTGCCATGCAACATCATCCTTTTCACGTGTTGAGGTAGGGAAGTGATCAGGGTCGACCCATATCACCCAGAGAACTAACATTATAACGAACGGCCCACTGCCTTTGTTCCCACCCTCGGTTTAATGGGCTAAGGTGTGTGAGGTGATTGGTACACAGGATCCGCAGCCCGGAAAGCCAACAAGGCGCGGCTCGGCTACCTGCCAGTGGTGCGGCAAAGAGATCGTCCAGGGCGGCCGAGGAAGGCCACGCAAGTTTTGCTCGCCCTCCTGCAAGCAACGCGCGTACGAACAGCGCCACAACGTCGCAGGGACGCCCATTCCAGCCAACGCTGTCATCTTGACTCCGGAGAAGGCCGACCGGCTTCGTGACGGCCTCTTCGAGCTTCGATGCTGTGCCGAGGACGTCGCCACGGCGGCGTCGGAAAGCGCCAGCGCGGAAGAAATGGAAGAACTGTGTGCCGAACTAGTCACATTGGCTCGCAAGCTTGAGGAATTGAGATAGCACATGAAATCTGTACTAGGCAACCGCAAACTGATTGTCAGCATCTTCGTGATCCTGATTGTGGCCTCAACGGCACTGGCTCTTGGACCGCTGGCGTTCTCGTTGATCATGGGCCGTGGCGTGAAGACCGAGCCGATCAACGCGGATAAGGTCCATGCCGCAACGACGGACGTCGACGGTGAATGGCAGGTGACGCAAGGTTCAGCGCATAACCACACCTCAGCAGGGTTTACTATCGACGAAATCCTCCCAGCAGATAAGCGCACGACGTCTGGTTCCACCAAGCATGTCACCGGCCAGGCAACCATTCAGAACGGCATCGTCGAGAAGGCGCGCATCACCGTGGACATGTCTTCCTTGACCACGGATAAAAAGGTTCGCGACCAAAACATGAAGACGAAACTCTTTGAGGTCTCAAAGTACCCAGAATCGACCTTTACATTGACCGAGCCGACTGATGTCTCCGCTGTGCCTGACGACGGCTCACTGGTTACCGTGCCACTCACAGGCGACCTCACCATCCACGGTCAGACCAAGAGCATGACGCAGGATTTCCAGGTGGTGCGCGATGGTGACACCATCATCCTGGGCGGCGATATCCCGGTTAACCGTCTCGACTACGGAATTGAGACTCCAGAGATGATCGCCGCGCGAATCTCGGAAACCGGCGAGATCAATGTCCGCGTAACCTTTGAGAAGAAATAGACACGGTTCCTTATGAACTCTCGCTATCTCATTCCAGTCCTGTGGATCCGGCTCGTCATCCTCGCAGGATTCGGCATTTTCATCTGGGTCCAGGACATGAAGCTCCTCGCTGCCTTCTCGGTGTTACTCGTAGCACTTACTGCGGTCCAGCTGGCGATCGCCTACCGTCAGCGCTAAAACTAGCACTCGGTACAGCCACAGGAACATAGCCTAATTACGTAACTGTGACTATATTTGGGCGATAAGAGGGTGCTGGCCGTGCGACAAACGGGGGCGCAGATCGGGAACGCCAAGAGCCAACAGCAATTAACCCCGCCTGCGCCCAGCGCAATTTTTGATACCAATGAGGAGCGCACAAATGGACCACCCGGAAACTGACGGGGGCTAGCACCCACACATCTGCAGGAAAGTCTCATACCGCCAAACGGCACAATGCAAGTGCAGTGAGCATTCCGCGTTACCTACACGGCGAGTGTCCCGAAGCCTAAGCGCCAATCGGCGGCAAGGTGGAGACGGTACGCCTGCCGCAGTTTTGAAACAATCCACGGACACCGACGCCGCACAGTAAAGGCCCAAACCCGAACCCAGGCAGGTTTAGCGGCAAGACCCCGCTTGGCCTACTGCTTAAATAGATGTCCGATAATGTACATTATGTCAGATAATCGGCGTACCCACTTCCCGGCCAATACAAAACTTACTCAAGAAGAATTTTTCACACATTGAGACTTTCATTTCAATACATGAGACGGTAGTGTTTCTCCCATAACCAATCGACCTATCGAAATAATCAAGGAGGGCGCCTCTCACATGACCGCCGTCAGCACCACGCCGCCAAAGACAGCGGCCCCCGCACAGCAGCTCACCAAACGTGACCGCGTGCGTGTGGCCGTAGCATCGACCATTGGTACGACCATCGAGTTCTATGACTTCTATATTTATGCCACGGCAGCCGTAGCCGTCTTTCCTTTCCTCTTCTTCCCGAAGACCGAGGACCCCACCGTTGCTTTGCTCCAGTCTTTTGCCACCTTCGGCCTGGCCTTCATCGCCCGGCCACTGGGCTCAGTGCTCTTTGGACACTTCGGCGATCGCATTGGCCGCAAGGCCACCCTCGTGGGCGCACTCCTCACGATGGGCATTGCCACCTTCATTATCGGTGTCCTCCCCACGTATCAGACCGCGGGCATTATCGCACCGGCCCTGTTGGCCCTGATGCGCTTCTGCCAGGGTCTGGGCCTGGGCGGCGAATGGTCCGGTGCAGCTTTGCTGGCTTCCGAGACCGCCGAGGAAGGCAAGCGCGCTTCCGCCGCCATGTGGCCGCAGTTCGGCGCACCTTTCGGGTTCTTGCTCGCCAATGGCTTCTTCCTGACTCTGGTTGCCACCATGGATTACTCCCGCGGCGACACCACCGGCACCTTCATGGAATGGGGCTGGCGCTTGCCCTTCCTCGCCTCCGCCGTCATGGTGCTCATTGGCCTCTATGTACGCCTGCGCCTGGAGGAAACCCCTGTCTTCCAGCAGGCAGTGGACGAAGGCAAGAAGGTCAAGACCCCCATGGTGGAGGCTTTCCGCACTGCCTGGAAGCCGATGATCATCGGCACCTTCGTCATGGTCTCCTGTTACACGCTGTTCTACCTGGTCACTACTTGGATTCTTTCCTACGGTATCGGCGATAAGACCAAGGAACTGGGTTTGGGAATCCCCTACCTGGAGTTCCTGGAAATCCAGCTGATCTCCATCTTCATGTTCATCATCGGTATCCCAGTATCTTCCATGCTGTCGGATAAGTATGGACGCAAGCCAATCCTGGTCGCGACCTCGCTCATCATGATTGCTTTCGGCTTTAGCTTCCCCTTCTTCCTCGGCATTGAGCACGCCGACCGCAACTCGGTCCTTGGCTTCTTGCTCGTCGGCATGTTCATCATGGGCCTCATCTTCGGCCCCATGTCGGCTGTCTTGCCGGAGCTCTTCCCCACTAACGTCCGCTACACCGGTTCCGGCATCGCGTACAATGTCTCCTCTATCCTCGGTGCCGCCGTGGCCCCGTTCATCGCAACGTGGCTGGTCAGCGCCTTTAACGTGAGCTACGTGGGCTATTACCTCATCATCGTCTGCTTCATCTCCCTCATCGCTATCCTTATGATGCAGGAGCTGAAGGACCAGGATCTTTCCCAGGTTTAGGTCTTCAGACACAAGCATCTCCCCGTCTCCCCCGGTGCTGCTCACCGAGGGGCGGGGAGATTTTTGTCGCACCGTGCCTCGCCGCCTCTAAAAGTGCAGACCTGGAAGTGCAGACTCGCTGCGTGCTGTCAAGGGGTGAATGCGCCACTTCGA
>NZ_KV817270.1:0-244 GCF_001814605.1 Corynebacterium sp. HMSC074C01
CTTGCCGCCCTTACACGGCAGGTACGTAATGTCGCCTACATAGACGTGGTTTGGCCTGTCAGCTGTGAATCTGCGGCCTACTAGATCTGGCATGACGCGGTGACCAGGCTTACGCCTGGTAGTGACGCATCGGCGGCGTTTGGTAAAGCCTTTAAGTCCCATGGATTTCATGATTCGTGCGACTTTCTTGTGATTTATCGGGCCAAAGCTCGTATCGGCTTTAAGGCTTGCAGCGATGCGTTTA
>NZ_KV817271.1:0-1042 GCF_001814605.1 Corynebacterium sp. HMSC074C01
GTGACGGTACCTGTATAAGAAGCACCGGCTAACTACGTGCCAGCAGCCGCGGTAATACGTAGGGTGCGAGCGTTGTCCGGAATTACTGGGCGTAAAGAGCTCGTAGGTGGTTTGTCGCGTCGTCTGTGAAATTCCGGGGCTTAACTTCGGGCGTGCAGGCGATACGGGCATAACTTGAGTGCTGTAGGGGAGACTGGAATTCCTGGTGTAGCGGTGAAATGCGCAGATATCAGGAGGAACACCGATGGCGAAGGCAGGTCTCTGGGCAGTTACTGACGCTGAGGAGCGAAAGCATGGGTAGCAAACAGGATTAGATACCCTGGTAGTCCATGCCGTAAACGGTGGGCGCTAGGTGTAGGGGGCTTCCACGTCTTCTGTGCCGTAGCTAACGCATTAAGCGCCCCGCCTGGGGAGTACGGCCGCAAGGCTAAAACTCAAAGGAATTGACGGGGGCCCGCACAAGCGGCGGAGCATGTGGATTAATTCGATGCAACGCGAAGAACCTTACCTGGGCTTGACATACACCAGATTGCTGCAGAGATGTAGTGTCCCTTGTGGTTGGTGTACAGGTGGTGCATGGTTGTCGTCAGCTCGTGTCGTGAGATGTTGGGTTAAGTCCCGCAACGAGCGCAACCCTTGTCTTATGTTGCCAGCATTTGGTTGGGGACTCATGAGAGACTGCCGGGGTTAACTCGGAGGAAGGTGGGGATGACGTCAAATCATCATGCCCCTTATGTCCAGGGCTTCACACATGCTACAATGGTCGGTACAACGCGCAGCGACACTGTGAGGTGGAGCGAATCGCTGAAAGCCGGCCTTAGTTCGGATTGGGGTCTGCAACTCGACCCCATGAAGTCGGAGTCGCTAGTAATCGCAGATCAGCAATGCTGCGGTGAATACGTTCCCGGGCCTTGTACACACCGCCCGTCACGTCATGAAAGTTGGTAACACCCGAAGCCAGTGGCCTAAACTTGTTAGGGAGCTGTCGAAGGTGGGATCGGCGATTGGGACGAAGTCGTAACAAGGTACCCGTACCGGAAGG
>NZ_KV817272.1:0-121499 GCF_001814605.1 Corynebacterium sp. HMSC074C01
GGTTGTTCGGATCCGTACCGTCCTTTTCCTCCTGCTCATCAGAGACACCATCACCATCAGAATCAACCAAGATGGAGGTAACAACAGTGAGCTTGAACTTGTCCGAAGCATCCTTGCCATCCTTGGATGCCTTAACCTCAATGTCGTAGGACTTCAGCTCAGCATCCTCAGGGACCGTGCCCTCGATGACGTTACCGTTGAGCTTTAGGAACTCAGGCAAACCAGTAACGGAAACCTCTGCACCGTCGGTAGCCTCGATTGGGATAGATACTTCCTCACCACGAGCCACCCGAGTATCCGGGATAGCATCGACCTTCACGTCAGCTGCCGGAGCATCCGGCTGCTCAACCGTGACGGTGACCTTGGCATCATCAGTCGAACCATCCGGGTAAGTCACCTTAACCGGAACCTCGATCTTGTCACCAGGCTTCGCATTCTCCGGAATCTTAACGTCGATAGAACCGTCCTCGTTAACGGTCACACCATCCGGAGTGCCCTCGCCCTTTTCAAACTCGGTGCCCTCCGGCGGAGTCGTATCGTTGCCGTCGCCGTCCTTAAACGTCGGCTTCTTAATCTTGACGTCGTCGCCCGGCTTACCAGAACCATCCTCATAACCAGGCTCGAAACTCTCGTTCTGCTTGGTATCAGGCGTCCCCGGAGCATCCGGCTCGCCGACCTTGACGGTGGCATCGACCTTATCCGTGGAGTCATCCGGGTAGGTCACAACTACCGGAACGGTGATGTCAGTACCTGGCTTAGCATCCTCCGGAACCGTAACAGTGATCTCACCGGTGTTCTTGTCAACCGTTACCTTGTTGTTGTCTGTCGGGAGGTCCTTCTGGTTGCCCTCCTTATCGGTGTACGTCGGAGTCTTGCTGTCATCCAGCTTGAACCCGGTGCCTTCCGGCTTCTCAGCACCCTTGTCGGACGGCTCACCGTTCTCGTCGGCTTCCTTGAACTCCGGGGCCGGAACCATGGCTTTCTCGCCAGGCTGACCATTAGCAGGCTTGTACTCCGGCTCAAGCTTGTCAGTATCGCGGTCCGTGGTTCCAAGTACGAAAGGCGCGTTGGCGGTAGCAGTGGTCTTATCCTTGTAGGTGACCGTCACCGGCACGTCAAGGCTTGCACCAGATGGAGCGTTTTTCGGGAAGGTGACAGTGACCTCACCAGTTGCGGGATCAACCTCAGCCTTGTAGCCCTCCGGGAGCTCGAAGCCTTCCGAAAGCTTGTAACCGGTGACTTCCTTCTCAGCGACCTGCGCCTTCAACTCATCTGCGGTGAGATTCTCGACTTCGTCAGTATCGGTGTTATCGAAGGTCGGGGCCTTGGAGTTCACCGGAGTCTCGACCTGTTCAACCTTCGTCTCCTCGTAGTGCGGCTGCCAACCAACCAGCACCGTAAACGCGTCTGCTGCAATCGCCTGACCGCGCTCCCCAGTCTCCTTGTTGACAGGGTAAAGATACGCCGTGAAGGTCGTCGTGGACTTAACACCCGTGGTGTCGAGCTGGCACGACGAAATCTTCCCTGCCTTCGGATCCTCAGGGGCACACTTGTGGACAACCTCACCGGTCTCCTGGTTGACCCACTCAATCTGGTACTGCAGGCCATCAACCCACTGGTTCGGCAACCCACCAGTCTTGGTCTCAACCTTCGCACCCGGCTTCGCTGGGTTCTGGCGGGTATCGTACTCGAGCACATCGAAGACCACGTAGTCCGAGTAGATAACGTTGCGGTTCTCCAGCAGGTAATGCTCGCCAGCACCATAGACTATGCCACCAGCCCACTTGCCCTCACCATTGAACACATACTGGCTACGCGGCAGGAAGGAGTTGTTGTAGAACGGCGTGAACTGACCGAGTCCCTCGGTTTCTTCCGTAGAGAAGAACAGCCAGTCCCAGTTCACGTGCTTCGGAATGTTCTTGATGCCACGGCCAGTAACGGACCTCTCCCAGCTACCGACGTCTGCAGCAGGCGCAACCTGGCCAAACAGGTTATAAGCATTGTGCTTCGAACCGTCAGGGAAGGTCACCTCAGCACCGTTATCGCGCGCCAAGTCGGTGTAGATAAGCGCCTTGTCGTCGTAGCCACGGTCGACGTTGTTGGTGACTCCGGTGTTGCGACCAAAAGATCCCTTGAACTGAAGCGTGTAGTTACCATCGCTGCCGACAGTGGCTTCAGAGGTCTCGGCAATCCACTTGTCCTTGCCCTCTTCGGCCATCTTACGCTTGATCCAGTTCTGCAGCGCAGTCTCATTACGGTTGGTCCATCCACGACCACGGATCTCATCAAACCCAAGGTCCTCGGCAGCCTTCGTCTTGATCTCATTGACCGCGTAGTCAGACAGGTAGGAGCCATAGACCTTGACACCAGTTGCCGGCACGTCCGCACCGTTCATCTTGTTCATCAGGCTTGGCGTGAACGCGCCTTGCGTATTGTACAGGTGCCAGAATAGATTGCCTTTGATCTGACCAGGGCCATTACCAACCACCGGGTTCTGATCAGCCTTATCACGGTGCATGATGTCGTGGCGGGTCTTCTCACCAAACGCGAAACGCGCGTTGACCACGCGGTCAGAACCGACATACCAGCTCATGCCACCCGGGGTGTCAATCGTTGCGGCGTTCGGGCCCATGTGGCCGAAGTTGTAACCATAAAGCTGGGTGAAGTTATCCGTATCCGGGTTATCCACCCACACACGAATCTTCTCGTACTGCGGGCCATTCGGGTCTGCGTCAAACTTGACGACCTCGCCCTTCGCATTGTTGAACGGCTTCATGTTGATGGTGTAGTAACCATCTTCACGCGTGGTGGTGGTATATACCGGTGAAGTAACGCCACCCTTCTCAGTCCACTGAGCATAGACACGCACGCCAGCCATCGGAATCGGCTTCCACGGGTCGCGCGTACCCGGGTAAACCGAAAGGTCACCATCGCGCTGGTGAATGACGTAGCCCTCGATAGATTCGTTGGTGCCCTGCTCAGCACCAGACTCGATGGCGCCCTCAACCTTAATCGGCTGGTCACTAAACTCGTACCGCTGCTCATCTACCACAGACTGGTAAACGCCATCGGCATTCTTGCCCGGGTACTTGACGCCATTGCCAGCGGCGTTCGGCTGGCCGGCCTCGGCCGGGGTGCCAGCAACCGCAGCTACCGGGAAGTTCGGAGATACCGAGTGGACAAAGGGGCCCACCATAGCAATAGAGAGTGCAGCGGCAGCAATGGTAGTGCCGCGACGGCGTACAGCAGTACGCTTGATTTCCTTCTTGCTCATACCAAGAAGTCCTTTCCTTAAGACTTGAAAGAATCGATCACGCTAGGGATACGTGACCGCGTAAGGGACTAACCGGCTTACGCAACCGAGAGCAGCTCACACTTATCACTTTGGAAGAAGGTCAGAGGATCCAAAGGTCTATGAACAAACTCGGATCTAATGTTAGCCCCGTTTACAAATTAAAGAAACCGTACGGCAGCCTGAAAATTTCATGAACAGAGCTTTCTGTCACCGACCAGAAAAAGCACATGTTTGACCTGCCCTTTTCGATGCGACTGCGACACGCGGCTGTAATTGTTAAATAGATCACGTCGCCACTTTCGCAACATTCACCCCAGGAATGTACTCCTAACGGGGTTGTTTTATACAGGGCGGTGGAAGGCGGGGATGCGCGAGGCGTCGCCAAGCAGGGCGTACTTGGCGCGCAAATACCGCCAAAGAAACACAAACCGCCCCGCTCCTTCCAGCATCATGCATGCCGATGATCGTGTGCACAATGCTGCGGGAGAAGCAGGGCGGTGGTTGTTGCGCTGTTACTACGCGGCGCCGTCGCCGTTAGGCGGTTCCTAAGGTTCGTTTACCTTTGACTGGATGGCGCCTTACTGGTCTTGCATGACGTCGTGACGCACAATGGTCTGGTCACGGCCGGGGCCGACACCAATGTAGGAGATGCGGCAGCCGGAGAGTTCCTCCAGGCGCAAGACGTAATCCTGGGCCTTCTGCGGGAGGTCCTCAAAAGTCTTGCAGTCAGTGATGTCCTCATCCCAAGCCGGCATAGTCTCAAAGATGGGCTCGGCGTGGTGGAACTCGGACTGGGTAAGCGGCATCTCATCGTAGCGCTTGCCGTCGACGTCATAGGCCACGCAGATGGGGATCTCACCGATACCGGTGAGCACATCCAGCTTCGTCAGGAAGTAATCCGTGAAGCCGTTAACGCGGGTGGCGTAGCGGGCAATGACGGAGTCATACCAACCGCAGCGGCGCTTGCGGCCGGTGTTGACGCCGATTTCGCCGCCGGTGGTCTGCAGGTACTCGCCCCACTTGTCGAAGAGCTCCGTGGGGAAAGGACCAGCGCCGACGCGGGTGGTGTAGGCCTTGATGATGCCCAGGGAGGTAGTAATACGCGTCGGGCCAATACCGGAGCCCACAGCAGCGCCGCCGGCAGTCGGGTTCGAGGAGGTCACGAACGGGTAGGTGCCGTGGTCAACGTCCAGCATGGTGGCCTGGCCGCCCTCCATGAGGACGTGCTTGCCTTCATCCAGAGCCTGGTTCAGCTCCAATTCGGCCTCAATAACCATCGGGCGCAGGCGCTCACGGTAGCTCAGGAAGTAATCCACAACCTGCTCCGGCTCGATGGCCTTGCGGTTGTACATCTTCACCAGCATCTGGTTCTTAATGTCCAGGGCGGACTCGACCTTCTGGCGCAGGATGGACTCATCGAAGATGTCCTGCACGCGGATGCCGATGCGTGCAACCTTGTCGGCATAAGCCGGGCCGATGCCACGGCCGGTGGTGCCAATGGCGCGCTTGCCCAGGAAGCGCTCCTGTACACGGTCCAGGGTCTGGTGGTAGGGCGCCACGAGGTGGGCGTTGGCGGAAATCTTCAGGCGCGAAGCATTAGCGCCGCGGGCTTCGAGGCCATCGATCTCGTCGAAGAGGGCCTCCAGGTTAATCACCACGCCGTTGCCCAGGACCGGGGTGGCGTTTTCCGAAAGAATGCCGGCGGGAAGGAGCTTCAGCTCGTACTTCTCGCCGCCGACCACGACGGTGTGGCCGGCATTGTTACCGCCGTTGGGCTTAACCACGTAATCGACTTTGCCGCCGAGGATGTCGGTAGCCTTGCCCTTGCCTTCATCGCCCCACTGGGCGCCGACGATGACGATCGCTGCCATGATTGGTGTCACTTCCTATTTATTGAAGTCAAATACGCACCTACTTTACCCGCCATGACGGCGAAGCGGTGAGTTTGTGACATGGTCATCAAGAATTGCTTCGTTGGCGAGGCTTGGCAGAGTCCGCAGTGGGTTTAGTACGTGACTGGCTAGGCGGTTTCGGTGGCCGAGTCGTTGCTGCCAGAGCCCTCGTTATCGAAGTAAATGGTGTCATTAGTGAACATCAGGCGCGACTTGTCTGGGGTGCTGACGATGATGCTGTCATCAACAACAGCGATTTGGCCTTCAATGTCACCGACGCCGATTCGGTAGAGCCCGTTGCCCTCAATCTTCGTGCCGTTAGTAGGGATTTCGTCGTCATACTGAGTGAACTCAGTGCTGCCCTCTAGCGGCAGGAAGGTCACCAAGTTGAATTCCATGCCCTCCGGCATTGGGGTCTTGGCACCCTTGATGGCCCAAGTCCCGCCGTCGCCATGCGCACAGTCAATGGCGTTGTTTTCCTCAATAATGCCGCAGACCATGTTCCAGCCATCGGCGGAGATGGTGAAGAGCTCTTCGCCGCGGAGGTCTTCTTCATCCTTAGCCAAATCCGCGGACTCGGCCGGTTCCGAATCCACGTCGATGAAGAAGATGTCCGAATTCACACCATCGAAGGAGTTTTCCATGGACGTGGCTTCGGTACCCGGGCGCTTGTTTACTTTGCCCTCGACACCAACGATGTCGCCATCGGTCTTGGACTCATAGGTATAACCTTCACCATCCTCTTCTACCTCTAAAGAAGAGGACGTGATGTAAAGGGCATCCTCGTCCTTAAGTTCGCCCTTGGAGAAGAAGACGGGGACTTTGACATCCTCCCCATCAAACTCGCCTTCCAGCACCACGTAGCTGAGGAATTTGCAGGGATCGTATTCATCCTCACCAACGCTGACGTCCTCAAATTTCTCGGTGGAACCTTTCACGTAGGCTTCTTCATTCTCCAGGATCTTGCTAAGTTCGGTGTCCTCGAGGTCTTTATCCTCATCGCAGTTAGCGTTAGCGCTTGAGGAGGATGCACTGCTGGATGTCGACGTGGCCGTCGAAGAAGTAGTCGTAGCAGAACTCGTCACGGACTCGGCGGCGGCCTCGGTGAATCCAGGCTCCTCAGCTTCTGTCAGGGAACTGCCGATGAAGCTGCACGAACTCATCACAAGACCAGCGGCGGATACAAGCGCAAGGGTTGTCATACGGGCGGACATGGTGATTACCTCCAGCTGTTAGACAAAGAAGAATTGAGTGGAAGAGTTGAGTATTAAGAAAGTTTGGCGTTGTCTTGGAGCCTACTGGCAGAATGTGATGTGCACTACTTTTCTTGGGAAAGCTCCGCTGCTCGTGCGTTGCTGAAGGTGCTTTTTAGCCAAGCTCTCCCAACGCTTCTATGCTTCTTGTATGATCTGTGCGCTTTTAGACTGCGGCGGCCACCTCACCAACGCCCACACCACCGCTCTGGTTGGGGCCACCCAGCATGGAATACGTATCGAGCACTTCCGCTTCGCAGAGGTTCCCAGCCGGCAGGAGTTGAAGGCTATTGACACCCTGGCCAGCGAGATTCTTCCGGAGGACCCCACCCCATCGCTGGATGAGATTGCCGCGCAGCCAGACGTGAGCCACCTCGGCGCACCGGGGCCAGCACCCCAGGCCCCGTTCCTGAGCGAAACGCTGCGCGTTGTGGTCATTGGCAACGACGCTGCGCTTAGCGCCGTGCTGACCCGCATGATGCGGGCTGACTACCTGTGGGCCGAGGTGGGCTACGTTCCCACCGGGGAGCACTCCACCGCGGCGATGAATTGGGGCTTAAAAGCTAGCGAAACGGGCCAGGGCCGCCAGGGGCTCGGCGACCATGGAGCAGTGATGGAGGAGGCGCTCTCCTTTGCCATGACCGCGCCCGTCAAGCCGGCGCCGCTTATCCGCAATGACGCGGGCCTCGCCGTGGCGGGCTCGGCAACGATTGCGGAGTGGTCGAACGAGGAGATCACTGGTGAGATCATCGTTGACGATGCCGTGCTGCTGCGCGCGGACCGCGAGAAGGATGTCTTCGGTGCAAAGCTCGTGCCGATGACGGATGCGCCGGGCATCGTGGCGGCAAAGGCGATGACCAGTTTTGAAGCGGACGCAGCACCGCGCCGTGGGCTCTTAGCGCGCCTGCGCAAGCCTGCCCAACCTGGGCAGCTCGACCCCGCCAGCGTCATGCAAGGCCGGGCGGTACAGGCTGGCGGGCCTTCGCTCAGCGTCAGCGTTGATGGAGTCCGCGCAAAACGGCCGGTCAAGCGCGTGACGTTCTACCGCCACCTGCGGGACCTACAGATAGTGCGGCCCTAGGCAAGTACAGCCCTAGTTCTCTTCCCAGACCTCCGGCGGGTAGGCCGGGTGCTTGGAGGTGGGCACGAGTTGTGCCACGGCTGACTCGCGCGACATGCCGCACACCATGAGCAGGTCCACGATGATGGAGCGCGTCTGTGCCAGCACAGCATAGGCGGAGAGTACGGCTTCCTCGCCGGCGATGTCCATCGAGCAGCGCGCCCCCAGCTGGCGTAGGCGGTTGACTATCTCAGGAATGGCGTGCGCCTCATCCACGCGGCGCTCACGCGCGGTTTGGTGGGTATAGAGATCGGAGAGCTTCATCGTGATGTCAGCGAGTTCATCGATGATCTCAACTTGCTCGGCCGTGGGCTGGTCGCCGTCCTCGGCGAGCACGAGTGCACGGCGGGAGAGCACGCGGGTGCCGCGGACCATGTTGTCAACAGGAGTGAGAATGCGTTCCAGGGAGCGCACGGTGCGCTGCGTGCTCCACAGGAAGGGTGATAACCGTGCGGTTTCCGCGCCGCCCTTGGTGGCGTTGAGCATGTTGTTGATGTCATCCTGCGTGCCGCGCACGGCATCGCGGGCCTCCGTGATGGTCTCGGGATCGTTTTCTTCCAGTCCCTTAGCCACGTCGGAGAGGACCAGGGAGGTAATACCCAAGACCTTCGAGACTTCCGAGCGCCCCGCACGCAAAGGCGAGGAGGGAATCAACACGATCATTGTGATGCCAATGACCGCACCGATGATGGCGTCAACAGCGCGGGAGAGACCACCCATATCTTCCGGGGGAAGGATGGTGGCGATAAGGATGGCAGCGATGACGATTTGGTTGCTCACCATCTGCGAGCCCGTGACAAAGGAGCCGATCACTAGGGCAAGGCCGATGATGATGGTCATGTGAATGGGGCCGGTCCCGAGGGCGTCGACAAGCAGCGTGTCCACCAGCACGCCCACGATGCCGCCGATGGACATGTCGACCGCGCGCTTGAGGCGGTCACTGCCCGATAGACCAAGGATGATGATGACGGCCATCGGGGCAAAGAAGGGCTGCTCGTGGCCGAAGAAATCGTGCGCAACATAGAAGGCCAGACCCGCGCCCAGCGTGCACTGAATCATGAACACGAGCCGGTTGCGGATGCGCGTGAGGCGCGCCTTGAGCGACTTATCCACCAACCGCAACTGCTCGCGGGTGGTCTTGCGAACACGCTTGACGGTACTCGACGAATTCGACGATGACTCTTGCGCTTCCATGACTCCGGTATTTTACGCGTTCTGGCGGCAGCTTTGGATGAACAAAGCCACCCCTTTGAGGTCAAGGGGTGGCTTGTTGGCATGCGCTGACGCAGCTTAGAGCCTGCGGCTGCTAAGCAGCGGCGTCCAGGAGGGGCCGGTGTCAGCTGGGCATTAGATTACTTAGAAACGGTCTTGCCCACGGAGTGCAGGTCGGTGCAGGCCTCAACCACGCGGTCCGCCATGCCCTGCTCAGCCTTCTTCATGTAGGAACGCGGGTCGTAGACCTTCTTGTTGCCAACCTCGCCGTCGATCTTGAAGACGCCGTCGTAGTTAGCGAACATGTGGCGGGCAACCGGGTTGGTGAAGGCGTACTGGGTGTCGGTGTCAACGTTCATCTTGATGACGCCGTAACGCAGGGCCTCCTCGATCTTCTCCTTCTCGGAGCCGGAGCCGCCGTGGAAGACGAAGTCGAAGGGCTGGGAGCCTTCTTCCAGGCCGAGCTTCTTCACAGCAACCTTCTGGCCCTCGTCGAGGACCTCCGGGCGCAGCTTCACGTTGCCCGGCTTGTACACGCCGTGGACGTTGCCGAAGGTAGCGGCCAGCAGGTAGCGGCCCTTCTCGCCGGTGCCGAGGGCATCGACGGTCTTCTCGAAGTCCTCCGGGGAGGTGTAGAGGTTTGCGCCGGCCTTGGCCTGAACGCCGTCCTCTTCGCCGCCGACGACGCCAATCTCAACCTCGAGGATGATGTTGGCGTTGTGGGCCTTCTCGAGGAGCTCCTGAGCGATCACAAGGTTCTCATCGATCGGGATAGCGGAGCCATCCCACATGTGGGACTGGAAGAGCGGAAGCTCGCCGCGGTCAACGCGCTCCTGGGAGAAGGCGATCAGCGGGCGCACGTACTCATCCAGAACTTCCTTCTGGCAGTGGTCAGTGTGCAGCGCAACGTTAATGCCGTAGTTCTTAGCAGCCTCGTGAGCGAAGGCAGCCAGTGCCTTGGCGCCGGCAACCTTGTTCTTCACGGACAGGCCGGAACCGAACTCGGCGCCGCCGGTGGAGAACTGGATGATGCCGTCGGACTCAGCCTCGGCGAAGCCGCGGAGTGCGGCGTTGATGGTTTCGGAGGAGGTGCAGTTAATTGCCGGGAATGCGAAGCCGCCCTTCTTGGCGGTATCCAGCATCTGGTTATAAACCTCAGGGGTTGCAATAGGCATGAAATTCCATCCTTTGGAGTTGCTGTGCAGTAAGCCGTGCCGTCTCACAAACCAGCGAAACAACACGTTCCAACATCCAAGTATGCCTGTTATTGTGGTTTTCCGCCGCGAGATGAGGTGTGACCTCACTTAAACCGCGCCGCGCACGAGCATTTTCAGCCCGCCTAGCTGGGACGATGCCGCTTTTATTTGGATTCTGACTTGTACTTCACAATCCGGGTGCAGGCCTCCAACAACATCCAACCGGACAACTGAACGGACAAATCACGCTCAGCCACGCGGATGATGCCCATCTTCTGGCTCAATGACGTGGGCCCGAAACCGTAGTTATGAGGCAGCTTCGCATCCGCGGTCCAATCGGACCCGAAGATAGGCAGGCCGTCCACTTCTAGGCGGTGTTCCCACACGGATTCTGCCGAGGCCGTCACGAGGCGAGCGGCCAGCTTCTTCGTCGCGCGGTTCGCCGGGGAATCACCCGGCAGGCGCACCGCCACGTCCGCGAGGTAGCGGGCGAGGATGCCCTTGAACAGGCCCCCGTCGCCGTCGCCAGTCTGCCAGTCGATGACTCCCGTGTACGTCGCCATGCCCGTGGCCACTGCTTGGACAAGGCCACGGATACGCGTGGTGTAATCCATCATGTCCGCGGCGAGCTCGGCCTCGTGGACAGAATCGATATCCTCCACGGAGCGCAAGCCGGTCTTCTCCCGCAGCGCCAGCACGATTTCCAAGCAGGCGCCAAGCACCACGCCCTGGCAGTAGGGGTGGATGTTGCGGACGATCTCCTGCCCATCCATACGCATGCGGATGCCGTCCATGACGAAGCCATCGTCATCGATGAGGTGATCGTAGATCCAGTCCACGATGTGACGAGCTTCCTCAACCCGGCCCATGCGAGCCAGCATGATGGCACCCGGCCCGTTGGAGGGGACATTGAGGAAGGTCTCGCCCTCACGCCAGGGCAGCACGCCCACCTGCGAGTCGATACCATCGCGGATGTTGTGCTGCAGGCTGCCCAGCTTCTTGTGGGGGCGCATCTTCTTAAGCTCACCAGCGCGGGCGATGGCCAGGGCCATCCAGGCCTTGTCGTCGTAGTAGCGGTTCTTTGTCAGTGGCTGGAGGTTGCGCACGTGGACGCCGCGGATGGTGTTGGCGATGAGCGTGCGGCGCGCCTTGGTGTTCTTGCGCAGGGCGGCGTCGACAAGACAGTCCAGGTAGTGTGCCTGCCACCAGTAATGCCAGTGGACGAAGAGTGATTCCTTGGTGGTGGGTGGCCAACTCACCACGGCAAGGTTGGTTCGGGGCAAGCCCCACACGGCTTGCGCGTGGCGCTCATTGATGGCTGTTTCCGCAAGGTCGGCGCGGTGGGACCATTTCTCTAACACTTTTGTCTCATCATTCTCACAATGTGAATTCGTTACCTAGATGTAAACACAGTGCGCGGGATCTCACCAAGCTTTTGATAAATCCGCATGCTGCCGAATCCATGCATGCATGGCAATGCCCGCGGCCACACCCGCGTTGATGGAGCGAGTAGACCCAAATTGCGCGATGGAGCAGGTCATTACTGCTGCATCCTGGGCCTCCGGGCTAACCCCCGGACCTTCCTGCCCGAAGAGGAGCAGGCAGCGCTCGGGCAGCTCCGCGGTTTCTAGGGGGACACACCCGGGGGTGTTATCGATGGCCACGACGGTCAGTTCCTGGTCCGCCGCCCAGGCCATCAGTTCGCTCACGTCCGCGTGGTGCATGAGGTGCTGGTACCTGTCGGTGACCATGGCGCCGCGCCGGTTCCAGCGGCGTCGGCCAACGATGTGGACGGTGTCGACGGCAAAGGCGTTGGCGGTGCGCACCACCGTGCCGATGTTGGCATCGTTCTCGAAGTTCTCGATGGCGATGTGCAGTGCGTGCCGGCGCTTATCGATATCCTCCCGGATCGCCTCGCGCGTCCAGTAACGGTAGGCGTCGACGACATTGCGGCGGTCCCCCTCCGCGAGAAGCTCGGGATCGTATTTCTCCGCTTCCGGACCTTCGGGCAGCGGGCCTTCCCAGGGGCCAACGCCGTGGCGGCCCTCGTTCCACTCGGTGGGACCTTTGGCCTCCGCCTCTTCTTCGGGCTTAGGCAAGGTCGAGATCCTCAAGGCCCAGCAGGTAGCGGTATTCCAGGCCCTCGGCGGCGATAGCTGCGCCGGCATCGGTGTTGCGATCCACCACGGTCGCCACGCCGACGACTTCGGCGCCAGCCTTGCGCAGCGCCTTCACAGCGGTCAGCGGCGAGTTGCCGGTCGTGGTGGTGTCCTCCACAACGAGCACCTTCTGACCTTCGACGTTGAAGCCTTCGATCTGGCGCTGCATACCGTGCTTCTTGGCTTCCTTGCGGACAACGAAGGCGTCAATGGCGCGGCCATCGGCGTGCATGATGGCCAACCCGACCGGGTCCGCGCCCATAGTCAGGCCACCGGCAGCGGCGTAGTCCCAGTCGGCGGTGAGCTCGCGGAGCAGCGAGCCGATAAGGCGCGAGGCCTCGTGCTGCAGGGTGGCGCGACGCAGGTCCACGTAGTAGTCGGCCTCCTTGCCGGAGGACAACGTGACCTTGCCGTGGACGACGGCCAGCTCCTTCACCAGTTCTGCTAGGCGTTGCTTCTTCTGCTGATCCAGGCTCATCGCTCGCTCCTTAAAGTCTGTGGCTTTCTAGCCGTGAAAATCCGCCCTGTAGTTTACCCTCTTCCGCGCGGGCGGCCGCCACATCCAGGGTTGCTGGCACATCGAGGGTTGTTGGGAGTTGCTGTTAGTCGAAGATGGACGAGCCGCCGTCGAAGCGGCGCGGCAAGCGGGCCTGATTGTTTTCGTGGGTGGGGCGTTCGTGGCCATCGGCAATCGCATCCACTTCATCCGCGCCCAGGCTGGAGTGGTCAATGGTGCCGCGCGCCTCGCTGGTGCTGCGGCTCGGCATGACAACCGGTTCGGTGGGGCGCTGGATGGTGGGTGCGTCGAGAGAATCATCGCGGTCCGGGACTGCAGTAGGCCCGGTAGGTTCGGGCTGCGGGGGCTGCGGGATGTCGCGGCTCGGGTCGAGTTCATCGACGCGCAGGACCTGCGTTGCCTCAGAGCGCGGCGGAAGGACACGGGCGGCATCAGCCAGCAGGGCTAGCGGTTCCAGCAACTCTTCCCACTCCGCGCTGCGGGCGTGCTTGGTGGTTTGGGCAAGCACCCACTCCCCTTCCATCCACACGGCGGTCACGGCGGCGGGTAGGCGGTGTAGCGCCGCACTGACGCGGGGATCGATAAGACGCTGGCCCACGCCGGCATCGGAGGCGAAGGCCTCAAATCCTTCCTCCTCACGCACGTACACGAGATCCTCGGACGAGTTGTCCACTGTCTCCCCTGCCCGGCGGAAATCCACCACGATGTCGGAGGCCGCGCCGGTGCGCATGGCCATGACCGGGATCGTGCCTATATCGAAAAGAAGGGTCTCGTGGCTGCGGAAGTTTCCGGCCACAATGTCCCGGGGCTCCTGGCCACGGGCGGCCGCGCCGCGGCTCCACTCATCAGCCAGGTAAGAATCATGCTTGGCGTACTCCCAGCCGCGCTGCTGGCCAAAGGCCTTGCGCTCGCGGCGGGCGCTGCCCGGCACGAAGTACTTGGCGCGCTCTGCACGCTCCGCGAAGCTGCGCGCCGCAGCCTGCGGTTCGGTGAGTTCGTTCGGCTCTGCGGTGAGTTCCTCGGGTTCTTCAGGCTCCTCGGGCTCGTTGGGCTCAGCAACGGGTTCGTCGAAAGGTTCGACGTTGTGCTCGGCAACGGGTTCCGGCTCTGCGGTGAGCTCGGGCTCCGGGGTGGAGGCAACCGGCTTGGCGTCGACTGCCGCGTTGTCAGCCGTATCGGCAGCCGCGTTGTCAGCCGTATCGGCAGCGGCGTTGTCAGCGCGGTCGCCGGCAGAGAGAGCGGCACGCTGGCGCTGGTCCAGCCAGAGCACGATGAGACCAGCCACGAGCGCGACGGCGGCGAGGGATAAGAGTACGAAAGGCATCACTGATCGACTCTAATCGCCCGGCGCGCCCGATCCGCGCTGACGCGCTGGTCACGCACAGGTTTGGGCGCGCACAACTGGGCGGCGGGTGCGGGTGCTAAACGTGCTCGCGGTCGCCGCGTTCCACCGGGTTCTTCGGGTTGGCTGACCACTGCGACCAGCCACCCACGAAGTGGCGCAAGCCGGTAAAGCCGACGTACTCCAGCACGGCGATGGTGAGCGCGGAGTGGTTGCCGGAGCCAGAGTAGATGATGGCGCCGTCCACGTTCTCCTTGGTCACGCCGTGGTTGTCAAGGATCTCCAGGATCTCCTCCTTGGACTTCCACACGGTGATGTCCTCCGTGTGGAAGAGGCGCTCCGGCAGGTTAACCGCGCCTGGGATGTGGCCGGCCTTCAAGTCGAGGTTCTCGCGGCGGCCGGCGAAGCGGTTGCGCGTGCGAACGTCGAGAAGCAGGCCCTGATGCTCCTTGACCTCATCGATGGTGACCGTGGGCATTGACCCCGTCGTCACTTTAAAGTCCGAGGGCATGCCCAAGTTGCCGGGGCCGGTGAGCGTGGGCAGCGACTGGGCGCGCCAATTGGACAGACCGCCATCGAGAATGCGGACGTTGCGGATGCCGGCCCAGCGCAGTGTCCACCACGCACGGCCGGCGAAGAGGCCGCGGCCTTCGTCGTAGACCACGACCTCGCTGTTCGCGTGCAAGCCCCAGTGATCGATCCACTCTTGGACCTTCTCCGTCTGCGGAAGGGGGTTGCGGCCCACCTTGGAGCCGGGTAGACCCACGAAGGCGGAGGCGGCGTCCGCGTACTGGGCGGTCGGAATGTGCAGGGAGGAAAACTGGTTGAAGGCCTCGCCTTCCCCTGGTGCCCAGAGGGAAGCGAGGATGGTTGTCTTGTCACCGCGGTAAATCTTCTCACTCAACTCGTGAGGGGAGATCAAAATGCTCATGCCCCTAGATGATAGGGGCATGAGTGGGTGCTGGCGACCGGTGAGCGCCATTGGCGCTCAACGATTGAAGCGGTTTAGGCGGTGCGGGCAGCTAGCTCGAGGTGCGCGCCACCGTCGGCGACGTCAACGTGCACGGTATCGCCGTCCACGATGTCACCGGCCAGCAGCTTCTTGGCTAGCTGGTCACCGATGGCCTGCTGGATCAGGCGGCGCAACGGGCGGGCACCGTAGGCCGGGTCATAGCCGCGCTCGGCCAGCCACAGCTTGGCGGCGTCGGAGACCTGCAGCGTCAGGCGGCGGCCGGACAGGCGCTCGGCCAAGCCCTTGAGCTGGATATCCACGATGCCCGAGAGCAGATCCGAGGTCAGCGGCTCAAACATCACGACATCATCGAGACGGTTGATGAACTCCGGCTTGAAGCTGCGCTTGACTGCCTCCATGACCTCTTCCTTGGTGCCGCCGGCACCCAGGTTCGAGGTCAGGATGATGACCGTGTTGCGGAAGTCCACGGTACGGCCCTGGCCATCGGTCAGGCGGCCTTCATCGAGCACCTGGAGCAGCACGTCGAAGACGTCCGGGTGGGCCTTCTCGACTTCGTCGAAAAGCACCAGCGTATAGGGGCGGCGACGCACAGCCTCCGTGAGCTGGCCGCCGGCGTCGTAGCCCACGTATCCCGGAGGGGCACCGACGAGGCGAGCGACGGAGTGCTTCTCACCGAACTCGGACATGTCGATGCGAACCATCGCGGATTCATCATCGAAGAGGAAGTCCGCCAGAGCCTTCGCCAGCTCCGTCTTACCCACGCCCGTGGGGCCGAGGAAGAGGAAGGAACCGGTCGGGCGGTTGGGATCAGCCACACCGGCACGGGCGCGACGAACGGCGTCGGACACCGCGGTGACGGCCTCCTTCTGGCCCACCACGCGCTCACCCAACACGGACTCCATGTTGAGCAGCTTCTCGGTCTCTCCCTGCAGCATCTTGCCGGCCGGGATGCCGGTCCAGGCGGAGACAACCTCCGCGATGGTATCCGGGGTGACCTCCTCGGTGAGCATGGTGTTGTGCTGCTGCTGGGCCTTCTCCTCGGCGGCGGCCAGGTCCTTCTCCAGCGGCGGCATCTTGCCGTAGTTGATCTCGGAGGCCAGTGCTAGGTCACCATCGCGCTCCGCAATCTCTGCCTGACGGCGCAGATCCTCCAGCTGTTCCTTGATGGTCTGCACGTCATCGATGGCCTTCTTCTCATTGGCCCAGCGGGCCTTGAGCTCACCGAGCTTCTCGCGCTCATCCGCCAGCTCCTGTTGAAGGGCAGTCAGGCGGTCCTTCGAGGCGGCGTCCGATTCCTTCTTCAGAGCCAGCTCCTCAATCTCGAGGCGGCGCACGATGCGCTCCAGCTCATCGATCTCCTGCGGGGAGGAGTCAATCTCCATGCGCAGGCGAGAGCCGGCCTCATCGACCAAGTCGATGGCCTTATCCGGCAGGAAGCGGTTGGTGATGTAGCGGTGCGAGAGCTCCGCGGCAGAGACCAGGGCTGAGTCCTGAATGCGCACGCCATGGTGCACCTCGTAGCGCTCCTTGAGGCCGCGAAGGATACCGATGGTGTCCTCCACGGAAGGCTCGGCGGCGTAGACCTGCTGGAAGCGGCGCTCCAGAGCGGCATCCTTCTCGATGTACTTGCGGTACTCGTCGAGGGTCGTGGCACCCACCAAGCGGAGCTCACCGCGGGCCAGCATGGGCTTAATCATGTTGCCGGCATCCATAGAGCCCTCACCGGTGGCACCGGCGCCGACGATAGTGTGCAGCTCATCGATGAAGGTGATGATCTGCCCATCGGAAGCCTTAATCTCATCGAGGACGGCCTTGAGGCGCTCCTCAAACTCGCCGCGATACTTCGCGCCGGCGACCATGGAGCCGAGATCCAGACTCAGCAGCGTCTTGCCCTTGAGGGATTCCGGTACGTCACCGGCCACGATGCGGCGGGCCAGGCCCTCCACGATGGCGGGCTTACCCACGCCGGGCTCACCGATGAGCACCGGGTTATTCTTCGTGCGGCGGCTAAGAACCTGGACCACGCGGCGGATCTCCTGATCACGGCCGATGACCGGGTCAATCTTGCCCTCGCGGGCGCGAGCGGTGAGGTCCGTGGCGTACTTCTCCAAAGCCTGGAACTGTTCCTCGGGATTCTCCGAGGTCACCTTGGCCGCGCCGCGCACGGAAGGGAAAGCGCCCTTGAGCGCGTCATAGGTGGCCCCCCGGGAGGTCAGCAGCTCGGCGGCATCCGACTTGGAGCCCGCAATAGCGGCGAGCAGCACCTCGGTGGAGACGTACTCATCACCGAGCTCACCGGCCAGCTCCTGGGCGCGGGTGAGGACGTTGAGGGCGTCGCGGTTAAAGTTCGGGTTCGCCATGTTGGCGCCCTCGGCCTTCGGGAGGGCGTCGATAAGCTGGCGCGCCTCCTTGAGCACCGTCTCCGGATCCACACCGGTGGCCTTGAGCACCGGGGCGGCAATGCCATCCTTCTGCTCGAGGATGGCTGCTAAGAGGTGCGCCGGGCGGATGTCCGGGTTACCGTTGGCGGAAGCCGTCTGCAGTGCTTGCTGCAGGGCCTCCTGGGTTTTAGTGGTGGGGTTAAAAGAACTCATTATTGTGTTTCTCCGTTTCTACTGTTTATCCAAACCTCCCTGCGGCTACAGCAGGGAAGGAAGCTTCACTGTCTATAACGCTACAGAACTTGAGTCTGTTCCACTCAACTAGAACTTTTTTAAATTTCCGCGCCTACGCCAGGTTGATCGATATACACTCAAGTTTCCCTTTTCCGCTGATTGTGTCACGCCGTGGACACAAGAAAACCGGCCCCTCCGCCTGCTGGATTCAGCAGAACGGAAGAGCCGGTGTTTATCTAGTTTATCTACGATTAAACGGGCTAAACAGTCTGCGGATGCTTGCCGGGAAGATCGTAGGCAAAGGTTGCTAGGACCACGCCCGTCACGAGGTAATAGATGGACCACTTTTCCTCGAGGTCGATACCACGGAACTCACCCATAGAAGCCAGGTGGCACATGCCGTCAGCACCGGCCCATAGGGTGAAGTTCTTGACATAAACCAGGCGATCCTCCGGTTCGTACCCGGCCTCCCGCAGCGCTTCGCGGGCAAAACGCATCAACAACGCGAAGGACACACCCATCTTGGTCTGTTCCTCGCCATCCGCACTCAGCGGCACCACGGACCCAGAGGCAGCGGCGATGCAGGCACTATAGCGTTCGGGGTACGTCACCGCGTAGTCAAAATAGGCCACCGCTACGCACAGGAGCTTGTCGACGGCCGATGCATCCTCCGGCAGCTGCTCCAAGAGGTAGAGGCTGCGGGCTTCAAGCTCACAGTCGGTTTCCTGCTCCACGGATTCACGCAGCACGAAGTCATTGTCCACCAGCGAGGCAATGAAGACATCGGAGACGTCGAAATACTCGGCCACGTTCTCAATGGTTACGGACTGCAGGCCCTCGCGTGCAGCCAGCTGGATGGCACGTTCCATCACGGCCATGCGTGCGCGCTCTGCGGAAAGCTCCTGCAGGTCCTCAATCGCGGAGATATCCAGGGAGATGTCACGGTCCGGAACAAACCCAGCGAGCAGTTCGCGATACTCCTGCATCGGGCTGCGCAGATCCGGCATCTCCAAAGATTCCGCAGCCTTAAACAGGGTTCCGATGAGCGCCTTGCATACCTCGCGGAGATTGAAGCGCCGCACCACCGAGTGTTGGTGCCGCAGTACGCCGAGAACACTGAGATGCGCCATGCCATGAACAGTGGCCAAGGTAGCAACGCTGAGCTTTGCCACCGATTCAAAACACACATCGCTTCCAACCTGGATTTTTTCCTCCGTCACGATGAGCGCGATGGTTTCATAGATCAGGTCCAAGGTCCGGTTATAGGACAAATTACCCTGTAAGAGAGCCTGCCATTCGTCCTCGAAGACATAGGCCTTCTTTTCAAAGAGGTAGCGGAACAGCTCCGGCTCACGCTCGGCATACTCGTAATAGGCCTCAGTAAAAGTTGTCAGTTTGGTAAAAAGATCGGCGTAGCCTGGGGCCGCATCGAGCGTTTCCTCAAGAAACTTGACCTTGCGGTCAGTCACATATTCGGGGATCGCCCGCACGATGGCCTCGCGGTCAGGAAACTCCGCAAGCACCTGAGCAGGACTAAGCTCCGCCAGCTTGGCCACGGATTCGACGGAGATGGCCTCATCTCCCTCCGCAGCTCCGATATGAAGCGCAGACTCGAGTACAACCTCACGAGGTGAGTCTTCATAAAGAAAATGCATACGGCTTCCTAAGTTTGCGCTCTCCTAGTGGAAGAAAAAGAAAGAATGAGAGAGCACCACGCTAACAACTTCCTGAATTTTATCCCCATTCTCCGCTAAACAGCAATGTAATCAGTGAACACTGTCTCCGTAATGCGCATCACGCCGAGAATGAAGAAAACCCCCAGGCCACACTGCCTGGAGGTTGCGCGAGAGATGGTCAGCGTCTACTTCTCTGAGCCGACGTGCCCAATGCCTTCCTTGAAGATGGTGCCGCGCGGCGGCATCATTCCGGTGAATTTGAACACGAGGTAGATGACCACCGCGATGCCCAGGGAGATCCAGCCAAAGCCAGCGGTGAAGCCGTACATAACGGACAGCGGCGCGATGATGGTCCAGGAAATCTCGAAGGGACCGAAGCCGATGTAGGCCATGCCGTACTCCGACAGCGTGCCGGACTTGAGCTTGGGGTCCACGATCTTGAGGATCGCAATGCCGGTAGCCACGGTGGCCGTGGCCCAGCCCCAACCGAAGATGCCGCGCTCAATCCAGCGCTCACCGAAGAACTCGGCGGGGAACCACATCAGGAAGAAGATGCAGTAGATGGTGCCCAGAACGAAGAGCAGCAGCAGAGCCTGCCAGTAGGCTGCGACGGCTGCCGGCACGATGGCCGCCACGCCAAAGGCAATGAGGTAGTCAGTCGCCGCACCGGAGACCGAGCTCACCGTGTCCTTATCCAGGTAGTCCTTAGCACCCACCATGTTCATCACGGCGCGGAAGAGCAGGCCCACGACCATGGACATGGCAAACAGCGGGATGGAGACGTTCTCCCAAATGGAGGCGATGCCCTTGTTAATGCCATAGGCGGTCATCACGGTCAGGGCGATGAAGCCAACGTGGAGGGTGATGGGCTCGATCGCGGAAGGGTTCGTCGTCGCGCGGCCCAGCGAGGGGCGATCCTCCAGGCGCGAGATGTAGCCGCGGCGCAGCTCCTCTGGGAGCTGCTTCGGAACGTGCGAAACCTTGCCCTTGCGGATGCCCCAGTTACCCGCAATGATGCCGCCGACGATGGCGGCCAAGGTGCCCACGGTAGCGGAGGTAAAGCCCAGCGAGGAGGCCGCCTCAGCGCCCACGCCCTCCAGGGCACCGCCGACGGCCGCGGCGGTACCGAAACCACCGGTAAAGCCGACGGGCAGCATCATGCCGAACCAGTCAGGCGTGTCAAAAGTGGGCTTAAACAGCAAGAGTCCAAGGATGATGAACAAGCCCCACTGGCCGGTAAACATCATGGTGGAATAGCCCCACATGTTGCGAGCGCCCTTGCCCATGTTGCCGCCCATCTCCATGGAGAAGGCCATGGAGGCAAAGACCACGGCGATGAGCAGCGAAGTGTAATCGCCGAGGTTGTCGGAAAAACCGATCCACCCCAAGACATTGGGCCCCAAGAGCAAGCCGAGCAGACCGGCGGTGATGGGGGCGGGCAGCAGCAAGTCCTGGAATACGAACTTGATCTGGTGGCGCAAAACGTTGCCGATAACCATGAGCAAGGAAATCCAGCCCACGTCGGTCATGATTGTGTACGCAGAGAAATCTTCCATGCGAGATCTTCCTTCCATGCCGCGCATCGCGGCATCCTTGAGACGAGACTCACCCACTTTCGGGAAATGAACCGTAGATTACACTACAACTCCCTCCCCACTTTGCCACCCCTGGCATATAACCCGAGGGTGATGTGGCACTACCCCCAGGCGCTAGGATGGGCGAGCATGAGGGAACTGGGTGAGCACCTACGCAAGCACGCGGAAGACTATCGCGACGCAGTACACGGGCACTTTTTCGCCACCGTGGCCGAATCCCGCCAAGTCTTTGCTCTGTCGATGAAAGACACGCACCCCTCCATGGCCCCGGCACTCGCGTGGGTGCTGGAAAATGTGGAGGACGGTGAGGTTCGGGGGGACGTCGCCAAGCGCCTAGCCCAGATGGGACGTGATCATCGCCGCCACGGTTTCCCTCCCGAGGTCTATCCGAAATTTGAGGCATCGCTGGTGCACGGGTTGGAGGTGCTAGGACTCACCCAGTATCAGTACGATGTCGCCACGCGCACTATTTCCCACGTGTGTTCCATCATGCGCAACGCCGCCGAGGAGGCGGATATCGCCGGTCTTCCCCCGGCTCACAGCGCCCAGGTGGTGGCGGTGGAGAAGCCCAACCGGAACACCGCTGTGGTCCGGCTGGAATCCGGTACGGCGCTGGACTATCGCGCGGGTCAGCACGTGCCGGTGACTTCGCAGCTCACGCCGGGAACCTGGCGTCCGCTGACGCCGGCTGCGCCTGCTGATGATTCCGGGCAACTCATTTTCCACCTCGCGCTGGCCGGTGAGGCCTCCTCCATGCTGGCCAAGGCGCAGCCGGGAGATTGGTGGACGCTGGGCATGCCCGCCGGTGAGCTGCCACAGCTCGATTCCGAGACCACACTGATCTCCTTCGGCACCGGGTGGGCGGGCGCCCGGGCGCTGCTTCTCGACGCCCTGGAGAACACCCTCCCCTCTGGTCTCCAGGTCTATGCCGTAGCCCCTTCGCCGGGCGAGCACTATGACACGGAATTTCAAGCCAACCTGCAGGCTTTGCTTCCGAAGCTGAAGCTGCACCACATCGTGAGGGAGGGCCAGGACCCTTGGCTGCTGGGTGCGCAGCCGGCTGCCCACGGGTTTAAGCCCGTGGTGGCCAAGGAGCTGATGGAACCGGTGCTCGCTGAAGGGACGGACCGCCGCTTTGTACTCATCGGTCCGGCCGACCGCGTAGAACTAGCGCGCGCGGCCTTGCTCGCAGGTGGCGTCGCGGAGGAAGCTATCACCACGGATAGCTGGCAGCGTGGCCACGAGTGGGCGGCCTCCGCCGCCGAACTCGACGGCTGGGGCGATGACTGGGAAGCCTGGGCGGCGTGGAAGAAGTCCCAATGGGCCTAAGCGCCTAGGCGCGCAGACGGAGCTTAGGCGTCCAGAACGGGGAGGGATTCACGGACCTTCGCCACGGTGCCTGGGTCCACCTCGCCGTAGAGGATTTCCGGCTCATAACCAGCTTCGGCCAGGCGCGTGCCATCCGGAGCCACGAGGACGGAGTGCCCGATGCCCGTGGGCCCGGAGGCCTCCCCTGCTTTAGCCTCGCCGCCGGGGCGTGCCTGGCCTGCGGCCAGAATATAGCTCGTGGAATCAAGCGCGCGCGCAGCGCTCAGCAGGCGCCACTGCTCCAGCTTGCCCGGGCCATCGGCCCAGCTGGTGGGCACGACAATGAGGTGAGCGCCCTGGCGGGCAAGCTCCTTGAATTGCTCAGGGAAGCGGATGTCGTAGCAGGTGGCGACACCCACGGTGAGGTCACCGGCATCGAAGGCAACGAGTGACTCACCCGGGCGGACGGTATCGGATTCCTTGTACTTGAAGGCGTCGTAGGTGTGGATTTTTTCGTAGCCGCCGAGAACGCCGGGCCCAGCAATGAGCGCGACGTTGGCCACACGGTTAATGGTCTTCTCCCCACGCTGGACGGTATCTGCTGGGGCAAACATTCCCAACACCACATACACGCCGAGTTCTTCTGCCAGCGCGCGCACGGCGGTGGCAGTGGGGCCGTCGAGACCTTCTGCGTGTGTATCGAGGCGCCCGGAATCGAAGCTCTGGGTGGTAGCTTCCGGCAGGACGATGAGCTGCGCGCCGTTGTCTGCGGCTTCCCGGATCTTGTCGAGGGCTGCGGCGAGGTTGCCCTCGACGTTTCCGGTACTGGTCAATTGAACTGCTGCTACCTTCATGCGGCCCACGGTAGACGAGCCCGGACTAGTTATCCACAGATTTCGTGGATTCGCGGCGGCTGCCCTTTACGACAAGAGGACAGTTGGCGCACTCTCGATGCTATGAACCACCTCGACATTGACAGTGCTGCTCGCGAGCAGATCCGCGACCTCTTCGGCCATGCCTCCCCCACCGCCTCTCCTTCCTTGCTAGAGCCTCCTCGCACGGCCCACGCGCTAGCTCTCCTCGGCGCGCGGTGGGAGGATGCGCGGAGCGCCAGCGAACAGTCTCGGCGGGCGCGTTTAGAAGAGCTTGAGAGCTTCGTGGGTGTGACCCAGGATCTTGATTCCGAGCTTTCCACACGTCTGGCAGGAAGCAAATGAGTGCGGCGGCAGAACTGCGCGCGGAGGCCGAACGGATGAAAGGTTCCGCTTCTGAGCTTGAGCTTTATATCGCTGACTCGCGCCATCATTGGTCAGGCCTAGCGCTTTCCGGTACAGCCTCCGATGCTGCGCGGCGGGCATTGCAGCGCGCCACCGACACGCTGTTAGAACCCGCGCAGCAGATGCGCCTGGCCGCGCGGATCCTGAGCCTCTATGCGCCGCTGCAGGAGAGGATTGAACAGCTGCGCGCACGCGCCCTGCAGCTCGCTGCGACCCCTGCATTTGCTGAGCCCACCAGCGTGGCGCTTGGGCAATTAGATGCGTTGGCCGACGTCCTCGATTGGGCCTGCGCCCGCCAACTAAACGCCTTGTGCACTCCAGAGATGGCACAGCCGCCGAGCCGCTTGGAGGATTTCAGCGACCTGTCTCTCACTGAGCTGCACCAGATCCAACTGACCATGGCTAGCGAGGAAGTTCGCTCCCTCGCCGCGGCCAACCCGGATATCACCGTGCTGGAGGCCAGCCCCGGGCGATTGGTGGCGCTCGTGGACCCCGAAGGTATCGGCACTCAGGCCGCGCAGGTGAGCACGTTTGTGGGCGGAGTAGGTTCTTCTGATGCAGCGAGCTGGCCCACCGCCGTGGAGCGCGCCCGCGCCATCGCGCGCGCCACCAATGGCCCCACGGTGGCGTGGATTGGATATGCCGCCCCGACCTCGCTGCCCCGCGCTGCACACGAGGACCCAGCGCGCCGCGGTGCTACTGAGCTGGGCCGCTTCCAGCGCGCTTTGCGGCAGCGCTTTCCTCACGCGCAGCACATCCTTCTGGGTTACTCCTATGGCTCCGTGGTGGTGGGCAAGGCAGCACAGCAGGACTATGTTGCAGATGACGTTGTGCTCATCGGCAGCCCGGGCGCTTCCGTGGCTAGCGCCTCGCAGCTGCACGGCCGAGTGTGGAGTGCGCGGAATACCGAGGACCCCATCGCGATTGCCACCGGCCCGCACGGCGGAATCCACGGCCCCGATCCCTCCTCCCCGACCTTCGGCGCAACGGCCGTGCCCGGCACGAGCGGCCTGCCGGGGGATCATGGCTCCTATTGGAAAGACCCCGCATTTCTGCGGGGTCTGGGGGTCATAGCCAGCAGGTATTAGAACAGACCAGCCTGCTCCTCAGAGTAGGACACCAGCATGTTCTTCGTCTCCTGGTAGTGAGCGAGCATCATGAGGTGGTTCTCGCGGCCAATGCCGGACTCCTTGTAACCACCGAAGGCGCTGTGAGCGGGATACACGTGGTAGTGGTTGACCCACACGCGGCCGGCCTGGATTTCGCGCCCGGCGCGGTAGCAGGTGTTCTGGTGGCGCGACCACACGCCGGCGCCCAGGCCGAAGTTGGTGTCATTAGCAATCTGGATGGCTTCCTCGAAGTCCTTGAACGTAGCCACGGAGAGTACTGGGCCGAAGATTTCCTCGCGGAAGATACGCATGTCATTGGTGCCGCGGAAGACGGTCGGTTCAATGTAGTAGCCGTTCTCCAGGCCCTCCACCTTGTTCACGTGGCCACCGATGAGGGTCTCCGCACCTTCCTTCGGGCCGATCTCAAGGTATTCGGCGATCTTGTCCATCTGCTCCTGGGAAGCCTGCGCGCCCATCATCGTTTCGGTATCGAGCGGGTGGCCGATCTTGATCTTCTTCACGCGCTCCACGGCCAGCTCCAGGAACTTGTCCGCAATGTCCTCATGGATGAGCGCGCGCGACGGGCAGGTGCAGACCTCACCCTGGTTGAGCGCGAACATAACGAAGCCTTCGACGCACTTCTCCAGGTAGGCATCGTCCTTGTCCATGATGTCCGCGAAGAAGATGGACGGCGACTTGCCACCGAGCTCCAGCGTGACAGGAATGACCTTGTCCGCAGCGGCCTTGTTGATGATCTTGCCCACCGGGGTGGAGCCAGTGAAGGCAATCTTGGCGATGCGATCCGAGGCAGACAACGCCACGCCCGCTTCCTCACCAACACCGTTGACGATGTTGAGCACGCCCTTGGGAAGGAGGTCCTCGATGATCTCAATGAGCAGCAGGATCGATGCCGGGGTCTGCTCGGCCGGCTTCATCACGATGGTGTTGCCGGCGGCCAGCGCCGGCGCAATCTTCCACGACGCCATCAATAGCGGGAAGTTCCACGGAATGATCTGGCCCACCACTCCCAGCGGCTCATGGAAGTGATAAGCCACGGTGTCCTGGTCAATCTGGGAAAGGCGGCCCTCCTGGGCGCGGATGGCGCCGGCGAAATAGCGGAAGTGATCTACGGCCAGCGGGATATCAGCGGCGAGGGTCTCGCGTACGGCCTTGCCGTTCTCCCAGGTTTCCGCGACGGCGATCTTTTCCAGGTTCTCCTCAATGCGGTCCGCGATGCGATGCAGCAGGAGCGCACGCTCGGCCGGGGTGGTCTTGCCGAAGGTCTCGAAGGCTTTCTCAGCAGCGTCGATGGCCAGATTGATGTCGGCTTCCTTGCCGCGGGCCACCTGGCAGAAGACCTCACCGGTCACCGGGGTGATGTTGTCCATGTATTCGCCATCAACCGGCGGAACCCACTCGCCGCCGATGTAGTTGTCGTAGCGCTCACGGAAGTTGACGATGGCATCAGGGGTTCCGGGGTTTGCATACAGAGTCATGTGCCTACTGCCTTTCTAGTGGGTTCAGTTTCCTCACGGCGGCCGCCCACACAAATCTTCAGGAAAGTGATGGGCAACACAACATTGAATGCGAGTGTAGCGATCAGTTTTGCCAAACTCACGTTTTCAAAGAAGAAAGCTTTTGGGGTTGTTACCCAAAGGCTCCCGAACCTACTGCCCTAACTGCCCTCGTTGCCAAAGTTTCACGGTCCAGAGCAATTTTGAGCACGAACTTTGGCAACAATGACACTTGTTAAGCAAAGAGCATGAAGACTTCAGCCAAGCAGGCTGTAGATGGCCAAAACAGCAGAACCCCCCTCCATAGAGGAGGGGGGGAAAGCGCCTAGCTGTCGCGGCGCCGGTTGCGGCGAGGTGTCCACATCACCACGGAGGTCGAGCGCGGTACGTGGACCAGCTCGCCGCGGGAAGGGCGGGCCTGGCTGCGCAGGCGCTCAACTTCTGCCTGCAATTCATCGCGCTCGGCGGCGAGGCGGTCGCGCTCCGCAGTCAGCTCGATGATGGACTTAATGCCAGCCAGGTTCACGCCATCATCCTGCGAGAGCGTCTGAATCTTGCGCAAGAGCTCAATATCGCTCTCCGAATAACGGCGGCCACCGCCGGAGGTACGGGCTGGGGAAACCAGCCCCATCCGGTCATACGTGCGCAGAGTTTGAGCATGCATGCCGGACAGTTCCGCGGCCACGGAGATGACATACATCGCCTTGGGCTGCGCCGCATCACTTCGGTTTGTTCTGTCCTTGCTCATCTCGCACCTCCTTTAGCGCGCTACCGTGTTACCGGCCCAGCCGGCACGCGGATCAAAGCCGGAGTCCTTCTCCGCCTGGGCGTAACTGCGCAGCGCCGAGGAGGCCGCCGCATCCAGCGTAGAGGGCACCGTAACTTGCACGGTCACCATGAGGTCACCGGCCTTGCCGCCGCGCTTGGCCACACCGCGGCCCTTCACGCGCAACGTGCGGCCATCGGGGGTGCCCGCCGGTACCTTCACGCGCACGGGCGAATCGAGGGTCGGCACCGTAATGGTGTCCCCTAAGGCCAGCTCCGCGAAGGAGACCGGGACGGTCACGTGCAGATCATCGCCTTCCCGGGTGAATACCTTGTCGGGCTTTACCGTGACCGCCACGAAGAGGTCACCGGACGGCGTGCCGTTCGGGCCGGCTTCGCCTTGCCCGGCAAGGCGCACCTTCTGACCATCGATCACTCCAGCGGGGATACGCACCGTGATGGAGCGGGTGCGGTGCACCGTTCCGGACCCAGAGCAATCCGGGCACGGATCCTCGGCGCGCTGGCCGGTGCCATCGCAGTCCGTGCACGGCGCCGAGAAACCGAAGGTACCGCGCTGCTCAGAGGTGAACCCGGTGCCATCGCACGTCGAGCACGTCGTCAGCTTCCCGCTCTTCGAGCCGGAGCCGTGGCACGTAGTGCAGGGAGCTTCGCCACTGAGCTGCAAAGGAATGGTCGTTCCCTTCGCTGCCTCGCGGAAGTCGAGGGTTATTTGCGTTTCGACGTCGGCCCCCCGCGACGGCCGAGCTGTGTGGCCAGCACCACCGCCGCGGTTGAAAACGCCACCGAAGATATCCCCAAGACCGCCGCCTTGAGACGCTCCTCGAGCGGATCCTCCGAAGATGTCGGAGAGGTCGAATTCTTGCGCACCCGGTCCACCCATGTGCGTGGATCGAAACCCGCCGGGAAACCCGGCGCCTCCTCTCCGTCCAAAGCCGCCACCGCGCATCATGGCCTTGAACTGGTCATAGTCCTTGCGGGTAGCTTTATCAGAGAGCACATCATAGGCCTCCGCCACCTGCTTGAATTTTTCCGCCGCCGCGGGGTTATCCGGGTTGGCGTCGGGGTGGTTCTTGCGGGCCAGCTTGCGATAAGCCTGCTTAATCTCTTCGGCGGTTGCGGACGAGGAGACCCCCAGATCCGCGTAATAATCCTTGTCTGCCCATTCTGGCTTAGCGTTCACTGGGCATCTCCTCCTTTCAGGAGAGTCGATAAATGGTTAGGGTTTAAGATTTTTTGCTAAGTAAAAATGCTAATTAAGTAATGAAAAGAAGCGTGGCGCCAAGGAACACTGAACCCTGACGCCACCTGCGATACCTATTCTGCGCTATCCGAGCTATCCGGACTGTCAGCGGTATCGGCTGACTCGGCGGGGTCGGCGATAATCACCATGGCGGTGCGCACGACGCGCTCGCCCACCGTGTAGCCACGGCGCAGGACCGTGCCGACGACCTGCTCGTCACCAGTCGAGAGGTCCTGGACTGCTTCGTGCACCTCGGGGTCGAAGGCGTCGCCCTCGGCGCCGAACGGGGCCAGCTGGTTATTAGTCAGCACGCCCGTGAGCTTGTCTGCGATGGCCTTGAGCGGCCCCTCGTTGAGGTCACCGTGCTGGCGCGCGAGCTCCAGGTCATCAAGGATAGGCAGGAAATCTGCCAGGACCTTGGCCTTGGTGGTCTCGATCACGGCCTGACGGTCACGCTCGGTGCGACGGCGGTAATTGGTGTACTCCGCGTTGAGACGCTGCAGGTCCTCGGTGCGCTCAGCCAGCTGAGCCTCCAGGGAGTTCTCAGCACTGGCGTTCTCATCAGCGATGTCGCGAGCGGCATCCTCAACCGCAGCCTCTGCCTCAGCGGTGCCCGCGGTGGCGTCATCCACGACGCCGTCGGCAGAAGCAGCCTCAGCGGCGGCAGCCTCCGCAGCCTCAGCGGAGGTTGCCTCAGGGTCGGTGTTGGCCGGGTTGCCCGGGTCCTGAGGGGAGGTCATGGTTTACTTCTCCTTGTTCTCGTCGTCCTCGTCGACAACCTCGGCGTCGACGACGTTCGGGTCACCAGCGGTCTCGCCAGCAGCAGCGCCCTCGGCGCCTGCCTCAGCAGCCTGCGCCTCGTACAGAGCCTTGCCCAGCTCCTGGGACTCGGTGCTGAGCTTCTCGACGGCCGACTTAATCGCCTCGATGTCATCGCCCTTGAGGGCCTCATCGACAGCATCAGCAGCCTCGGTCACGCGGGTCTTGAGGTCCTCCGGCAGCTTGTCGGCGTTCTCATCCATGAACTTACGGGTCTGGTAGGAGGTGGATTCCGCCTGGTTGCGGGTCTCCTGCTCCTCACGGCGCTTCTTGTCCTCTTCGGCGTGTGCCTCGGCGTCCTTGACCATGCGGTCGATCTCTTCCTGGGACAGGCCGGAACCATCCTGAATCTTGATGGTGTTCTCCTTGCCGGTGGCCTTGTCCTTAGCGGAGACGGAGACGATGCCGTTGGCGTCGATGTCGAAGGTGACCTCAATCTGCGGTACACCGCGCGGTGCCGGAGCAATGCCGCCGAGCTCGAAGGAACCGAGCAGCTTGTTGGCGGAAGCCATCTCACGCTCACCCTGGTAGACCTGAATCTGCACGGAAGGCTGGTTGTCATCAGCCGTAGTGAAGGTCTCCGACTTCTTGGTCGGGATGGTGGTGTTGCGCTCGATGAGCTTGGTCATCACGCCACCCTTGGTTTCGATGCCGAGGGAGAGCGGGGTGACGTCGAGAAGCAGCACGTCCTTGACCTCACCGCGCAGCACGCCTGCCTGCAGAGCAGCGCCGACTGCCACGACCTCATCCGGGTTAACGCCCTTGTTCGGGTCCTTGCCGGTCATTTCCTTGACCAGGTCGGACACGGCCGGCATACGGGTAGAGCCGCCGACGAGAACCACGTGGTCAACCTCGGACAGGGACAGGCCAGCATCCTTGATGACCTGGTTGAACGGGGTCTTGGTGCGGTCCAGCAGGTCCTGGGTGATCTTCTGGAACTCGGTGCGGGACAGGGTCTCATCCAGGAAGAGCGGGTTCTTCTCGGAGTCCACCGTGATGTACGGCAGGTTGATGTTGGCGGACTGGGAGGAGGACAGCTCAATCTTGGCCTTCTCAGCAGCCTCACGCAGGCGCTGGACAGCGCGCTTATCCTTGGTCAGGTCGACGCCCTGGGAAGCCTTGAACTTATCCACGAGCCAGTCGACAATGCGCTGATCCCAGTCATCGCCACCCAGTGCGTTATCACCAGCGGTGGCCATAACCTCAACCACGCCATCACCAATCTCCAGCAGGGAGACGTCGAAGGTACCGCCACCGAGGTCGAAGACCAGGATGGTCTGCTCCTGCTCGCCCTTCTCCAAGCCGTAGGCCAGTGCAGCGGCAGTCGGCTCGTTCACGATACGCAGGACGTTGAGGCCTGCAATCTGGCCGGCCTCCTTGGTGGCCTGACGCTGGGAGTCCTCGAAGTAAGCCGGGACGGTAATAACGGCGTCGGTAACGTCCTCACCCAGGTAAGCCTCGGCGTCGCGCTTCAGCTTCATGAGCGTGCGGGCCGAAATCTCCTGCGGGGTGTACTTCTTGTCATCGATATCGATGGTCCAGTCGGTGCCGATGTGGCGCTTGACGGAGCGGATGGTGCGGTCAACGTTGGTGACCGCCTGGTTCTTCGCGGACTGACCGACGAGGATTTCGCCGTTCTTAGCGAAAGCCACGACAGACGGGGTGGTGCGGGAACCCTCGGAGTTAGCGATAACGGTGGCCTCGCCACCTTCCAGTACGGATACGACCGAGTTGGTGGTACCGAGGTCAATTCCTACTGCGCGTCCCATGATCTTTTCTCCTTGCTTGTTGGGGTTTGTTCTTAAGTTGATAATGCGCGACTCAACTTCTGCCGCGTCCAGTCAGCGACTCTAACAGAAGCGACACCCAAAGTCATTCAAACCTGAGTGCTGGTCGCTCAACCTACACAACGGCACCAACGCCAAAGTTGTTCCCGCCCGACTCAACTTTCTTTTTCGCCCCTCCATTTCCCCAGCTCAACGGGGCTATGCCAAGCGGAAATGTCATGCAAATCATAGCTCTCAGGAAACGGGGCTAGCCGAACGTGACCTAACTGCCCCCACGCTGGAATGAGTGATAAGGATTTCATATACTGTCCGCACATTCGACGCGACACATCATTCAGGCCCTCGCCGTCGCGCCTGAAGTACCCATTGAGAAAAGGGACACGGATTCGATGATTTCTCCTGTGCTGCGCACCCGTCGTGCTGGCGACCGACCGCCGGTCCACCCGGCTTAGCCACCTGACCTACCCACCACCAACACAGAAGGAATCCCAATGACAAACGCTCACACCCCCGTGCCCGAATCCACCGACATCGACGCTGCGCTGATCGACGCCGCCGCGGCCCAAGCCCACTCCTGGCTCGCCTCCACCGCCGACGAGCAGGACCCGGCCACAGAACAGCTCGCTGACTTATTGCGCAACCCGGACGGAGTAGCCTTCACCATGGACTTCGTGGACCGCGTCATGCGCCCCGAAGATGACAAGGTAGCCGCCCACGCGCTGAAGTCCGTCACCACCACCTATGACGCTTCCTTCCTCGGCCTCATCAACGGATCGCTGGTGGGCCTGGGCGGTTTCTTCGGGCCTATCCTGCCGAACCTGGTCATGCCGCTGGCCCGCATGCGCATGCGCCAGATGGTCGGCCACCTGGTGATCGACGCCGAGAGCGATGCCCTAAACAAGACCTTGGACAAGGCCGCCGAGTCCGGCGAGCAGCTCAACCTCAACCTCCTCGGCGAGGCCGTGCTGGGCGACGACGAAGCGCGCTCCCGCGCCGAACGCACCCTCAAGCTCATCAATAACCCGCGCGTGACCTACGTGTCCGTCAAGGCCTCCTCCATGGTGGCCCAGCTCAACCCGTGGGATATCGAGGGTTCCCTGGTCCGCCTCAAGGAGCGCCTGCGCCCGCTCTACGAGGCCGCCGCGCGCCGCCCGGACAAGGTCTTCATCAACCTGGACATGGAGGAATACCACGACCTCCACCTCACAGTGCGCCTGTTCACCGAGCTGCTCAGCGAGCCGGAGTTCACCAACCTCGAGGCTGGCATCGTCCTGCAGGCTTACCTGCCGGATACCTTCGACGCCTTGGCGCACCTGGCAGAATTTGCCAAGCAGCGCGTGGCCGAGGGCGGATCCCACATCAAGATTCGCACCGTCAAGGGCGCAAACCTCTCGATGGAGCACGTCCAGGGTGAAATCCACGGCTGGCCGGCAGCACCTTATGCCACCAAGGATGAGGTGGACGCCAACTACTACCGCCTGCTCGACTACATCCTGCGCCCCGAGTTCGCCGACTGCGTGCGCATCGGCGTGGCCACCCACAACCTCTACACCGCGGCTTTTGCCTACAAGCTGGGCACCAAGCGCGGTGTCATGCGCATGATGGATTCCGAAATGCTCCAGGGCATGTCCCCGGCCCAGCAGGCCGCGGTCCGCGATGCCTTCGAGGGCCGCCAGATCCTCTACACCCCAGTGGTGCACATGGAGGACTTCGATGTCGCGGTCTCCTACCTGGTGCGCCGCTTGGAGGAAAACTCCGCACCACAGAACTTCCTTTACGCCCTCTTCGCCCCAGAGGAGAAGGCACTGAAGGACCAGGAGGAGGTCTTCCGGGAGGCCGTCGAGCAGCGCTGGGATACCTTCGCCGGCCCGCGCCGCACCCAAAACCGCCTGGAGGAGGCCGAGCAGGCTGCCGGCCGCCAGGCACCGCGCACAGGGCGCTTCGCCAACGAGCCGGACACCGACCCGGCCCTGGAAGCCAACCGCGAATGGGCGCTTAAGGCCCTGGCCACCGACCCGGGTGAGCATGGCGTGGAGGAGGTGACGGATGCGGGGGTCGTCGACAATCACGTGGCCCGCGCCGCCGAGCTCGGCGCCGAGTGGGGCGCGCGCCCTGCCGAGGACCGCGCCCGCGCCCTCGAGGCCGTGGCCGATGAGCTGGCCAACCGCCGCGGCGAGTTCATCTCCGTGGCCGCCTACGAGGCCAACAAGACTGTCACGCAGACCGACCCGGAAATCTCCGAGGCCATCGACTTCTGCACCTACTACGCACAGTCCGCGCGCCTGCTGGAGAGCTACGCCGCCGAGTTCACGCCCCACCGCGTGACCGTGGTGACCCCGCCGTGGAACTTCCCGGTGGCCATCCCCACCGGCGGCATCGCGGCAGCACTCGCTGCGGGTTCGGCCGTCATCATCAAGCCAGCGCCGCAGGTCGTGCACTGCGCGAAGCTCGTCGTGGAGGCCTTCCGCGCCGGCCTCGAGGCTCAGGGCCTCGACCCGGATCTGGTCCAGCTCGTCTTCACCGACGAGGGTGACGCCGGCCGCGCGCTCATCTCCCACGACGATGTCGATGCCGTCATCCTCACGGGTGCTTCCGATACCGGCAAGCTCTTCCGTTCCTGGAAGCCGGAGCTCAACATCATGGCGGAGACCTCCGGCAAGAACGCGCTCATCATCACCCCGTCCGCGGACCCGGATCTGGCCATCCAGGACCTCTACCTCTCCGCCTTCGGCCACTCCGGCCAGAAGTGCTCCGCATCCTCCCTGGTCATCTTCGTCGGCGCGGCTGGCGAATCGCAGCGCCTGCGCTCGCAGCTTGTCGACGCCGTCAAGACCCTCATCACCGGCCCCGGCTACGACATCACCACGACGATGAATGGCCTAGCCGAGGCCCCGGGCGAGAAGCTGCTGCGTGGCCTCACCCAGCTGGAGCCGGGTGAAAAGTGGCTGGTGAAGCCGGAGAAGCTCAACGAGGAAGGCACCCTGTGGTCCCCGGGTATCCGCGATAACGTGCGCCCGGGCTCCTGGTTCCACGTCAACGAGTGCTTCGGCCCGGTGCTGGGCATCATGCACGCGGAGACCCTGGAGGAGGCCATCGAGTGGCAGAACTCCACCGGTTATGGCCTGACCGGCGGCATCCACACGCTGGATAACGATGAGATCGATTACTGGCTCGAGCGCGTCGAGGTGGGCAACGCCTACGTCAACCGCGGCATTACCGGCGCGATTGTGCAGCGGCAGTCCTTCGGCGGCTGGAAGCAGTCCGTCATGGGCCCGGGCGCCAAGGCCGGTGGCCCGAACTACGTGGCCCAGTTCGGCACCTGGTCCGAGGGGCCGCTGCGCCCCTTCGACGTGGATATCTCCCAGCCGGTGGCGGCCCAGCTGCGTGCCTTCGGCGAGCTGGGCTTCTCGGAGGAGGATACCGCTTGGCTGTGGCGCGCAGCAGAGCTCGACGAGTTGGCTTGGCAGCAGGAGTTCGGCCGCAAGCACGACCGCGCAGGTCTGGTCAGCGAGGCCAACGTCTTCCGCTACCGCCCAGTGCTCACGCCGCTGCAGGTACGCATTGGTTCCGATGCCGAGCTTCGCGACGTCTCCCGTCTCGCCCTCGCCGCCACCCGCACCGACTCCCCGGTGCGCTTCAGCGCCGCCCCAGAAAAGGCCGCGGAGCTGCGTGGTCTGGGCTTTAAGGTTGACAGCGTGTCTGTGGATGCCTTCGCCCGGGAGGTCGCTCGTCTAGAGTCCGGCCGCGTGCGTGCAGTGGGCTCTGTCGAGCCGGGCGTCTTTGAGGCGGCGGTGGAATCCAACTCCGTGGTCTTGGATCAGCCAGTGCTGGCTGATGGCCGCCGCGAGCTTCTGCCCTTCCTCCTCGAGCAGGCAGTCTCGGTAACGATGCACCGCTTCGGCATCATCCGCCAGGTAAGCAGCATCCGCGCATAGCTCGTTTTCTGCGCTCATATGAGAAGATGGAGCGCATGAGTACTACGCACGACGAAGATAAGCTGCAGGCGGCGGACTCCTCCGATGAGGAAGCCGCCCTCCCGGTGTCGAAGACCGATGACAAGTCCCGCGTCCTCGGGCGCGACGCCATTTCCTTAGCCAAGGTGTGCTTGGTCTTCATCATCGTGGTAGCGGGCGTCGGCTTGGCCGGCTACCTGCTGAAGTTCATCTGGGTAGGCCTGCTGCCCGTCATCCTGGCCATCCTGGTCTGCACGGTGCTCTTCCCCGTGACCAACTGGTTGCGCGCGCACAAATTCCCCCGTGCACTGGCCTCCATCACCACGCTGCTGGGCTTCTTGGCCATCATCGGCGGCGTGTTCGCGGCGATGGCCCCGGTGGTGTCCTCTCAGGGTGCTTCCTTGGTCAGCCAAGCTGAGGGCGGCTTGAACAAGCTCGTCGATATGGCCAAGGACCTGCCCTTCGAAATTGATGCGGCAAAGGTCCAAGAAGTCCTCGATGATGCCATGACGTTCATCAAGGGCCAAGCTTCCAACATCGCCACCGGGGTGATTTCCGGCGTATCGATGGCCAGCTCCATCGCCATGGCGCTCGCCATCATGCTCTTCGTAGCCTTCTTCATCCTCAAGGACGGCGATAAGTTCCTGCCGTGGCTGCGCACCTATACCGGCTACTCCGCAGGTTGGCACGCCACCGAGCTGCTGACTCGCGTATGGAATACCTTGTCCGGCTTCATTCAGGCACAAGCAGCCGTCGCGGCTGTCGACGGCCTCCTCATCGGCCTCGGCCTCTGGGCCCTCCAAGTTCCGCTGGCGCTGGTCATCGGCGTGGTGACCTTCTTCGCCAGCTTCATCCCGGTCATTGGCGCGGTCACTGCGGGTGCTTTGGCCGTCATCATCGCGCTGGTCTCCGATGGTCTGACGAAGGCCTTGCTCGCCTTGGCGCTCATCATCATCGTGCAGCAGGTGGAGGGCAACGTGCTCCAGCCGATGCTGCAGTCCAAGGCCATGGGCCTGCACGCCGCCATGGTGCTGCTCTCCGTCACGGTCGGCTCCGCCTTGGCAGGCATCATCGGCGCCTTCCTGGCCGTACCCGTTGCTGCCACGATCGCCGTGGTCTTCCGCTACCACCAGGAGATGGCCAGCCTGCGCGCCGGTGAAATCGATACCGAGGACATCAAGATAGCCACATCAGAGGGCCACGAGGACGTCAAGGAACTCTACGAGAAGCTGGAGGCCAGCGGCGCCCGCTAACCCGCAGCCGCGGCCCAGCTTTGATGCCTCTAGCCCTTCCGGCCGCGCAACTGCCCGATCTGACAAAACCATTGGCCCTCGCCTACGGCGGCGGGGGAGAAGTTTGTCAGATCGGGCAGTTTCCGTATGCAGGCCCTAGTCCGCGGACACCGTGCCGAATGCGGCGGCCAGTTCCTCCGCCGCGCGGTCGAGCACCTTCGCCCACGAACCGTAGGATTCTTCGTTCGCGGTATCCGAAACTTGCTTGAGCAGCGTGCACGGCACACCGAACTTTCGGCATACCGCCGCGATGGCGTAGCCCTCCATATCGCACAGCGCAGAATCCTGGGCAAGGCGCGTGCGGGTCGGGGTATCCGAAATAAAGGCGTCACCCGTGGCAAGCGTGGCGGTCGGCAGCTTTCCTGAGGTCTCGAGCTCTATGACCTCGGGGAGGAGATAACGGGAAACATCGCTGAGCACCTCGAGGTGGAAGTCGTGCTTGCGCACGTGGGAGACCTCGAAGACGCCTGAAAGATCGTCGCGAAGCGCGCCCGCAGTACCGATGTTGATAACCCGCTCCGGCAGTTGCTGTGCCGAGGCCAGCACATTAGTGAGTTCAATGGCGGCGGGAACCGTACCAATACCGGTGATGAGCAGCGGCGAGCCTTCAGGAACATGCGTGGCTTCAGCATCCACGGCGGCGACGAACAGTGTACGACCAGACAGATTCTCCATGTCTGCGAGACTACCCGCTGGCCCGAGGAATACTCTCCGTAGCTCTGGCCGGGGTCTCTGCGGCCTTTGTAGGGTTCGGAACCACACCGAGACCTCAGAAAGGAGAACACAATGTTCACACCACGAGTTTTCGCCGGAGCAGCACTTCTCTGCATGCCGCTCATCGCCTGCAGCACCCCTGAAGAAGCCCAGGCCAGCCCCGTAGTCTGCGAGGCCGGCAACCCCCAGGCGGCTTTCGATGACAACGTTGCCCACGTTCCTCAATGGCATGGCCACGAGTGGGCGCTGGTTGATTCTTCCCACTTCGATCCTTGCGCGGCCTTAAGCTGGCAGACCATCTCCATCAAGGGAGCCACGGCCTCCTCGCCGCACCACATCATGCTCTTCCACTATGGCGAGTACCTTGGCACCGCCACTGCTGAGCCTTATGGTTTCTTCCCCGACGTCGAGCGCGTGAATGACGCCGAGATCGCCGTGACCTACCACTGGCCACAAGATGGCGACGCCAATGCCGCACCGACGGGTACGTCAAAGGCTAACTTCCGCTGGGATGAAGCCCAGAACAAAGTCTTCATGAGCGGCGACGTTCCGCCTAGCTAAGATAAAACCAGCCGTGTGCCTCGAGGTGAGGCACACATTCTATGGAAGGAACACCCATGCTCCGGTCTGCTTCTGCCCTTGTGGGCGCTGCACTCATGTGCCTCCCGCTCGCCGCCTGTTCCCAGGAGGAGCAGGGCGAGGCGGACACCCCGATGTTTAGCGCGGTCCGCAACAGCCCGACGAGCGTTGCTGCCGAAAGCCCCACGGAAGAGGCCGCAAGTCCGGAGCCCACGAGCAACCAAGCACCTGCCCCGAATGAACCAGACTCCTGCGAAGACATTGACGCTGAAGAGGCCTATCAATCAGGCATTGGCACCATCGCGCCGTGGAATGGCTTTGGTTGGGGGCGGCCTTCTTCCTCAGAGTTTGAACCCTGCGCGGATTTGAGCTGGCTAATCATCGCCATCGAGGGTGCTACGGCCTCCTCGCCGCACCACATCATGCTCTTCCACAAGGGTGAATACCTCGGCACCGCAACTGCCGAGCCTTATGGCTTCTTCCCCACCATCGAGCGCGTGAATGACGCTGAAATCGCCGTAACCTACCACTGGCCGCGCGAGGGCGAAACCACCGCTGGCCGCACCGGCGAAACGCATGCCGGCTTCCGCTGGGATGAGGGCCAGCAAAAGGTGATCATGAACGGCGACGTCCCGCCCGTATAAAACCCTTTCTCACGGGGACAAGACGGCTAAAGTGTGACACGGCTTCCTGTGGAAGCTGTGTCTGCCGCCCCGTCTTGAAGGAGTTCCCTGCGTGACTGATAACAACCCCTGGGCCCCGCCAAGCAACGAGGGACCGGAACGTCCTGCACGCTCGGGGAGCATCCTTATCATCGCCCTTATCGTGCTCCTTGCGGTCATTGCTGGTGTCACGTGGTTTCTGATGTCACGCTCTTCTTCCGAAACCACGGAGCAGGAGGCGCTCTTTACACAGGTGGCCCCAAGCACCACCACAAGCGCTGAGTCCGGCTCAACAAGCAGTAAAGCCCGCACTACAAGCGTTGAGACGAGCACTGCGAAACCCGTGACGTCAAAGAACAAACCTCAGGACAGGTGCGGTACGGCAGCTGAGAAGACCAGGGACGGTATTCCTCGCCCGATGACGCTGTTTTGTAATGACGACTGGCTCTACCTCGCCTCAGAAAACAGCTCCTCTTTTTATCTCTATTCCTGGGGCGGTGGAGAATGGGTTCCCTATAAGAACGACGATGTCGATGACACCTCGTCGATCAAGTGCTGGGATGCTGACCGCCTCAAGGCCGACAACGTCCCGACACAAATCATCGACGACATCCCTCTCTGCGCAGACAACACTGAGAACGTAGAAGCTCAGGAAACCTGCGATGGCCGCTACATCCTCATCGTGGACTCCCTCCTCGTCCCTTATGGCGAGTCACCGCAATCCGAAATCGACCGCGTGAAGTCCCACTACGCCGGGGTCAACATCATGCCGGGAACGGCGTGCAGCTCGCTGCGTTCGGAACACGATGGAAAGCAAGTTTATGCGGCCTACTACGACGCCGGACACAGCGTGGATGAGGTCTGTAAACTCAAAGCGCGATACGGTGGCAACGCCCGTTCGCTCAACAACAATGCAGATTTCAGCGATCCCTGCTAACCCCTCGAAAGGACTTTTCGCCTCGTGGCACACTACAACCTCTATAGCTCCCTCAACCTTGACCCTTCCGCTGATTCCGCGACCCTGACCTCGGACATCGAGCGCCGCCTCTCCGCGACTGACCCGTCCAACGCCGCGCTTTACGACGAACTCTCCACCGCCCACAGCATCTTCTCCCGCCAGGACCGCCGCGAGCAGTATGACCGAGCTATCGCGGATCCCTTCGGCCCCGAGGTGGATGTCGCCCGCATCCGCGAGATCGCCACGTCCGGCTCGGGCGTGCAGCTCATGCCGCAGCCTTCGACCGCCCAGGCTTCCGGCTCCTCCAGCTTCAATATTGACTTCTCCTTCCCCGTGGAGCCCTCCCGTCAGCGTGCCCAGTCGATTCAGTGGTGCATCGTGTGGGGTCTGCTGGCCTTCATGTGGATTATCTCCACCATTCGCGGCCTCGGCGCCCTCGCGGAGGTTGGCAACGCCAGCGGCGTCGAACTCCTCTACGGCGCTGATGACTACGTCGACGAGGCCAGCTCCGCCGGTGCCTTCTTCTTCATGGTCGCCGGCGGCACGCCGGTGTACCTGATGATTGCGGAGTTCATCTGGTCCTTGCGCAAGACCTTGGGCCGCAAGCAGGCCGAGAAGAACGCTTAAAACGCCGAAACCCGCGGCCATAAAGCCGCGGGTCAACGGGGGTATTAACGCAGGCGCTGGCCCACAAAGCCGGCGGCAAGGGTGTTGCCGCTGGACTGATCGATGAGCAAGAAATTGCCCACCGCGCCGCGAGCAGCGTAGTTCTCTACCGGCAGCTCCGCTTGTGTTTGGACAGAGATGTAAGCGATGTCATTGAGCGCCGCGGACTCCGGAGCCTCAACATCCGCCACGCCGTCTAGGTCGAGGATGCGGTCCACCGATGCCACGCGCGCCTTGACCAGCGCGGCACCATAGCGCAGCTTCACCATCTGTCCCGCGCGCAGCTCCTTGTCTGTGAGGACCACCGCGGTGGCGGCGAATTCGCGCACCTCCTCCGGGCGCTGCGAACCGGCGATGAGATCACCGCGAGCCAAGTCGATATCGTCGGCCAGCCTAAGTACCACGGAATCCCCGGCGCGCGCTGCCTCATCCGAGCCAAGCGGGCCGTCGGTGCTATCAATCGCGGTGACCGTCGAGGTCCGCCCGCCCGGCAGCGTCACCTCATCCCCCACCGCCACGTGCCCGGCTTTCACGCGCCCGGCATAACCGCGGTAGTCGGTTGCGTGCTCGCGGATGACGTACTGAATGGGAAAACGCAAGTCCAGGTCGTCGGCGCGGCCGGTGGCTACAGGGACGGTCTCCAGCGTTTCGAGGACCGTCGGGCCCTCGTACCAGTCCATCGTGGTGGAGCGTTCCACAACGTTATCGCCCTTGAGCGCGGAGATCGGGATGACGACCGATTCCGTAATGCCCAGGCGCGCCGCAATGTCGTGGAACTCCGTCTCAATCGCGCGGAAGGTGGCCTCGTCATAGTCCACCAGGTCGATCTTGTTCACGCCCAGAATCACGTGGCGCACGCCCAGGAGTGCTGCGACGTTGAGGTGGCGGCGGGTTTGTTCGACGACGCCATTGCGGGCGTCGACAAGCAGCACCACCACCTGGGAGGTGGACATGCCGGTGACCGTGTTGCGCGTGTACTGCACGTGGCCGGGGGTATCGGCGAGGATGAAGGTGCGCTTATCGGTGGCGAAGTAACGGTAGGCCACGTCGATGGTAATGCCTTGCTCGCGCTCGGCGCGGAGGCCGTCGACAAGCAGTGAGAGGTCCATGCCGTCGAAGCCACGGTCGGCAGAGGAACGCTCCATGGACTCCACCTGGTCCGCCAGCACGGACTTGGTGTCGTAGAGCAGGCGGCCCACGAAGGTGGACTTGCCGTCATCGACGGAACCGGCGGTGCACAGGCGCAGGGTATCGCGCTGCTTGAGCGCGCCGACATTCGGTGCGAGGGTAGTCGTCATCAGAAGTAGCCTTCCTTCTTGCGGTCCTCCATGGCGGACTCGGACAGTTTGTCATCGGCGCGGGTGGCTCCGCGCTCGGACAGGGTGGAAATGGAAATTTCCGCGAGCACCTCATCCGGCGAGGCAGCGGTGGATTCCACGGCACCGGTGCAGGACATATCCCCCACGGTGCGGTAGCGCACGGTGCGGGTCTCCAGCGGCTCGTCCTCGCGCGGGCCGCCCCACTCGCCCGGGGTCAGCCACATGCCGTTGCGGTTGAACACCTCGCGCTGGTGCGAGTAGTAGATGGAGGGAAGCTTAAGGTTGCGCGCGCCGATGTACTCCCAAATATCGGACTCGGTCCAGTTAGAAATGGGGAAAACGCGGACGTTTTCGCCGGCCATCTTGCCGCCGTTGTAGAGGTCCCACAGCTCCGGGCGCTGGCGGCGCGGGTCCCAACCGCCGAAGGAATCGCGGATGGAGAAGATGCGCTCCTTGGCGCGGGCGCGTTCCTCGTCGCGGCGCGCGCCACCAAGGACGGCGTCGTAACCGCGCTCCGCGATTGTCTCCACCAGCGGCACGGACTGCAGCGGGTTGCGGGTGCCATCGGGACGCTCCTGGAGGTCGCCGCGGTCGATCCAGTCCTGGACGTGGGCGACGTGCAGGCGCGCGCCGGTCTCCGCGACGAGCTGATCGCGGAAGTCGATGACCTCCGGGAAATTGTGCCCAGTATCGACGTGGATGAGCTCGAAGGGCACGGTGGCCGGCGCAAAGGCGCGGCGGGCGAGCTCGAAGACGACGACGGAGTCCTTGCCGCCGGAAAAGAGCAGGCCTACCTTGTCGAATTGCCCGGCGACTTCGCGCAGGATGTGGAGGGATTCGTTCTCTAAGTCTTTAAGGTGTGGTGAAAGAGTCATTATTCGTGCAACCCGCATTCTGTCTTGCCGTCAGCGAAAACGCGCCCGGAGCGCGCGTCCTCGCCCTCGCCTACCGGGAAGGTCAACGGCGCGCAGCCGATGGAGCGGTAGCCCTGGAGGGTGAGGGGGTGGATGATGAGGTCGTGTTCCTTGATATAAGCGTCGGTGTCATCGAGGTCCCAGGTAACAATCGGGGAAATCTTCAGCCGGCCCGTGCGGTCCAGGCTCAGCGCCGGCGCGGTGGCGCGGTGCTCGGAATCGGCGCGGCGCAGGCCGGTAACCCACCCAACATAGGGGTCCATGGCCATGTTGAGCGGCTCCACCTTGCGCATGCGGTTATAGGCCGCAACGTCGCGCGCATACAGGCGCGGGCCGTAAATCTTGTCCTGCTCCTCGGGGCTCAGCAGCGGGCGCACGGTCACCAGCGGCAGGTCCGCATAGCGCTTGGCGACGTCCCCCGCCACCCCCAACGTCTCCGGAAAGTGCCAGCCGGTATCGATAAAGAGTAGGTCGGCGTCTAAGTGGGCGCGGTGCGCGAGCTCGGCCAGCACGGTGTTTTCCATGGACATCGTGACGGCGAGGCGGCCGGGCGCGTGCTCGGCGGCCCATTCGGTGATGGTCTCGGCGGAGGCGTCATAAAGCTTGTCGGCCCACTCCTCGACGAGTTCCTGGTTGCGCTGGGCCACGGCAGGTTCCAGCGGCGCGGTGTCGCGGGTGCCTTCGGGGCTAATGCTGGGATCGCGGTAGTAGCCGCGGTCCAGCAGGTTTATCGGTTCGGTCATGACACCTCACATTAAAGGGAGGCGGGCCTGTGCGCAGCCCCACAGTGGGCCGCGGGGGCTGTGAGCTTGGGTACTAGGGAGAATAAAAATTAGCCAGAATGAACCGAGCGGACTAGATTTACAGACTAGACAGTCTATTTCCACCGAACTGAAGAGGTTCTCATGCAGCGTGTTGCCATCGTCGGGGACAGACCCGCCGCGCTCTCCACCGCCGAACGGCTCATCAGGGCCGGGCTGTGCGTAGACCTCTACTGCGAGCGCCCCGCGCCCTTCGGTTTGCTGCGCCGCTTCGCCGGGCTCTCCGGCGCGGAATCCGTTGGTGAGCCGTGCCCGAAGGGGACAACGCCGCGGCTGCGGCTCATCGGCAACGTCCGCGTCGGGGACGGCCAGGACGCGGACATCAACCACTCGGACCTCAACCAGCTCTCCGCTTCCGGGGACCGCCACCTCGTGTTGCTGGAGCTCATGGCCCGCGGCGTGGCCATTACAACGTGGGAGGGGCTGTGCCACCTCACCGACGACGTCGAGGATTGGGCCGCCGTGACGGCACAGGCGCAGCGGGCGCCGGTCTGCTTCTAGCGCGCGAGCGCGCGAGCTAAACGCGCGAGCTAATCGCTCGCGCATTGATACGGCTGCCAGTCTTCGTGCCACCGCACTCGCTAGACGCGCAAGCTAGACGCTCGCGCAGGGAAACGGATAGACTTGCGCGGTCATTGACCTTTGGCCATCCAGGCCGCTCACACGAAACGTTGGTCTATGGAACTCGTTCGCATCCTTTTATCCCGCTCCAAACCCTATACCAGCTACGTCATCGCGGTACTGCTCCTCCAAGCGCTCTCCACCGCGGCAACGCTCTACCTGCCTTCCCTCAACGCGAAGATCATTGACAAGGGCGTTGCCCAAGTTGACATCGACTACATCTGGCGCACCGGCGGCATCATGCTCGTCGTGGCCTTCGTCCAAGTCCTCGCCGCCATCGCCGCTATCTGGTTTGGATCCCGCACCGCCATGGGCCTCGGCCGCGACCTGCGCTCCGAAGTCTTCCGCCGCGTCACCCGCTACTCCGCCGAAGACATGAGCAACTTCGGCACCGCCACCCTCATCACCCGCGGCACCAACGATGTCCAACAGATCCAGATGGTCTACATGATGATGCTCAACTTCATGGTTGCCGCACCGATCATGTCCATCGGCGGCATCATCATGGCCATTCGCGAAGACGCCGGCATGTCCTGGCTCGTCGCGGTGTCCGTCATCGTGCTGCTCGCTGCCATTTCCGTCATCATCGTCCGCCTCATGCCGCTCTTCCGCGCCTGGCAGGGCAAGCTCGACGTCATGAACGGCACCCTGCGCGAGCAAATCGCCGGCATCCGCGTCGTCCGCGCCTTCACCCGCGAGGAACACGAGTCCGAGCGCTTCCGCACCGCCAACCGCGACATCACCAACCTCTCGCTCAAGGTGGGCCAGCTGTTCATCCTCATGTTCCCCATCATCACCGTCATCCTCAATGTGGCCACGGGCGCGGTTCTGTGGTTCGGCGGTCACCGTGTGGATGAGGGCCTCGTGGAAGTCGGCTCCCTGACCGCCTTCCTGCAGTACCTGCTGCAGATCCTCGCGGCCGTCATGATGGGCACCTTCATGGCCATGATGCTGCCCCGCGCCGTCATTTGCGCGCGCCGCATCACCGACGTCCTCGAGCACGATCCCTCCATCGTCGAGCCCGCTACCCCGCTCACCCCGGAGCGCTCCGAGGGCGTGGTCGAGTTCGACAACGTCACCTTCCAGTACGCCGGCGCGGAAGCGCCCGTGCTTCACGACGTCTCCTTCACCGCCACCCCCGGCACCACAACCGCTCTCATCGGCGCGACCGGTTCCGGCAAAACCACCGCGCTCTCCCTCATCCCGCGCCTCTACCTCCCAACGAAGGGCCGCGTGCTTCTCGACGGCACCGATATCGCCGATATGGCACGAGGGGACGTCGTCAAGCGAGTGGGCCTCGTGCCGCAGAAACCGTACCTGTTTAGCGGTTCCGTGGCCTCCAACCTGCGCCTGGGTGCGCCGGAGGCCAGCGATGAGGAATTGTGGGCGGCGCTGCGCGTGGCGCAAGCTGACTTCGTTGAGGACCTCGACATGCACATCTCCCAGGGCGGCACCAACGTCTCCGGTGGCCAGCGCCAGCGTCTGTCCATCGCGCGCATGCTGGTGGCGCGACCGCTGGTGTACCTCTTTGATGATTCCTTCTCCGCGCTCGATGTCCTCACGGATGCCGCGGTACGCGACGCCATGCGGGAATACACCGCGGAGGCGACGACCATCATCGTGGCGCAGCGCGTGAGCTCGATTGTGGACGCGGATCAGATCCTGGTCATGGACGCCGGGCGCGTCGTGGCCCGCGGCACGCACGAGGAGTTGCTCGAGTCCTCCGAGACGTACCGCGAGATTGTGGAATCCCAGAAGACCTCGGAGGTGGCCTAAATGACTGAGCAGGATAACGCTACTTTGAATGAGGACACCACCGCCGAGCTCGAGGAGAAGACCGGCGAGAACGCCCCGCGCAAAGCCAAGAACTTCTGGCCCTCCGCCAAGCGCCTCTTTGGCCTGCTCGCGCCGTTCAAGGCGCAGCTTGTCGCGATTGCCGCGATGAATCTCGTGTGCGTGTTCCTCGCCGTGGCCGCGCCCAAGGTTATGGGCAAGGCCACCGACGTCATCTTCTCCGGCGTCATTTCCCGCCACCTGCCCGCCGGTATGACCAAGGAGCAGGCCATCGCCGCTCTGCGCGCGGGCGGGCAGGACAAGTTCGCGGACATGGCCTCCGCCATGGACTTGAACCCCGGCTTCGGCATTGATTTTTCCAAGCTGGGCACGATCATCGGCATCGTGATTGCGATGTACGTGGTGTCCTCGCTCTTCCAGTGGTGGCAGGGCTACCTTCTGAACTCGCTGGTGATGAAGGTCGTCTTCGATCTGCGTGAACGCATCGAGGCGAAGATCAATCGGCTGCCGCTGAACTACTTCGATACGCAGTCGCGCGGCGACCTTCTGTCGCGCACCACCAACGATGCCGACAACGTCCAGACGGCGCTGCAGCAGGCCATTTCGCAGCTGTTTTATAACCTGCTCATGGTCGTCGGCATCACGGTCATGATGTTCACCGTGTCCTGGCAGCTGGCCCTCGTGGCGCTGCTGGCGCTGCCGCTGACCGGTGTGGTCATCGGGGTCGTCGGCTCGCGCGCGCAAAAGCAGTTCAAGGCGCAGTGGAAGGCCACCGGTGACCTCAACGGGCAGGTCGAGGAAGCCTTCTCCGGCCACGACCTGGCCACCGTCTTCGGGCGCATCGACTCCATGACGGAGGATTTTGATAAGCGCAACGAGGAGCTGTTCCGCTCCGCCTCGCTGGCGCAGTTCCTGGCGGGCATGATGATGCCGATCATGCAGTTCATCACCTACCTGTCCTACGTGGTCATCGCGGTGCTCGGCGCGCTCAAGGTGGCCTCCGGCAACCTCACGCTGGGTGGTGCCCAGGCCTTCATCCAGTACTCCCGCGAATTCAACCAGCCGCTGGGCCAGCTCGGCGGAATGATGCAGCAGGTGCAATCAGGCGTGGCGTCGGCCGAGCGCGTCTTCGAGTTCCTCGACGCCGAGGAAGAGCCGGCCGAAGAGCCCACCTCCCGCTTGGGTGGGCGCGCGAAAGGGCTCGTGGAGTTCGACGACGTCAACTTCTCTTATGACCCCGACAAGCCGCTCATCCAGGACCTCAACCTGCGCGTGGAGCCGGGCCAAACCGCGGCCATCGTCGGCCCCACGGGCGCTGGCAAGACCACGCTGGTCAACCTCATCATGCGTTTCTACGACATCGATTCCGGCACCATCCGCCTCGACGGCGTGGACACCGCGCAGATCTCGCGCCACGAGCTGCGCTCCCAGGTAGGTATGGTGCTGCAGGACGCCGTCGTCTTTGAGGGCACCATCATGGACAACATCCGCTACGGCCGCCTCGATGCCACCGACGAGGAGGTCATCGCCGCCGCGAAGGCCACCTACGTGGACCGCTTCGTCCATTCCCTCCCCGACGGCTATGACACCAAGATTGACCAGGATGGCGGCGCGATTTCCGCTGGCGAGCGCCAGCTCATCACCATCGCGCGCGCTTTCCTGGCGCAGCCGGCGCTGCTCATCCTCGATGAGGCCACCTCTTCCGTGGATACCCGCACCGAGGTGCTCGTTCAGCAGGCCATGAATGCGCTGCGCGCGGACCGCACGTCCTTCATCATCGCGCACCGCCTGTCCACAATTCGCGACGCCGACCTCATCATCGTCATGGAAGAAGGCCGCATCGTCGAACAAGGCACCCACGCCGAGCTTCTCGACGCCCACGGCGCCTACTGGCGCCTCCACCAGTCCCAGTTCCGCGAGGACTAGCTGAATCCTGACTCACTGATTTCGGGGCTAAGGATTTAAGGTAGGAGGCACGCACAGCAGCAATTAAAGGAGCGCGCATGTTCGGCTGGGTTGCCATCGCCGCATCGATCCCGGTGTGGCTGTACTTCATCTACCGCCTGACGGCACTGTTTCGGTTTATCCGTTCCGGCGGTCCCACGCAGCTGAACCGCACCGACCGCCCCATGGCGCGCCTCGGCCGCGTGCTCATCGAAGTCTTCGGCCATACCCACTTCAAGGGCCGGCCGCTGGTCAATGCCGCGCACTGGCTCGTCATGGTGGGCTTCCTCTTCGGCGCCATCGTCTGGTTCGAGGCCTATATCCAAACCTTCGCGCCCGATAAAGGCTGGCCGTGGCTCAGCGACTGGCCGGTCTACCACTTCATCGAAGAGGTCCTCGCGATCGGCACCGTGCTGGGCATCTGCTTCCTCATTGGCGTGCGCCTGAAACTCGGCCACACCGAGCGCGGCAGCCGCTTCTACAACTCGCAAGTCTTCCCCGCACGCCTGGTGGAGGCCATCGTGCTCCTCGAAGGCCTGGGCATGCTCGCTGTCAAGGCCTCCGCCATCGCCACCTACGGCGGTGGGTCGCCGTGGGCTGATTTCTTGACGATGCGTGTGGCGGGGGTGCTGCCGACGTCGCCAAGCATGGTGCAATTCTTTGCCCTGGTGAAGCTGCTGACGGGCCTGGTGTTCATCGCTTGCATCGCCCACTACTTCCAGTGGGGCGTAATGTGGCACCGCTTCCTGGCGTTCTTCAACATCTTCTTCCAGCGCAACGCCACGGGTGAGAAGGCGCTGGGCCCCGTGCCTACGCCGGACCTGGAAGACCTTGAGCCGGGAAGCTGGAAGATGCTTCTCGACGCCTCCTCCTGCACCGAATGCGGCCGCTGCCAGGACCTATGCCCCGCATGGAACACCGGCAAGCCGCTGAGCCCGAAGAAGCTCATGATGGACCTGCGCCAGGGCGCGCTGGATAATTACAACCCGCACGAGGGGCTCAACGTGTTGGCGATGGCGGGCACGATTGATGATGACGTCCTGTGGGCCTGTACCAACTGCGGTGCGTGTGTGGACCAGTGCCCGGTGGATATCGAGCACATCGACCACGTGGCGGACCTGCGCCGCTTCAAGGTTCTGGCGGAGTCCGACTTCCCGTCAGAGCTGACCGGGCTGTTTAAGAACATGGAGACGAAGGGCAACCCGTGGGGCCGCAACGCTTCGGAGCGGCGCACGTGGATTGATGAGGCGCGCGCCGATGGCATCGAGGTGCCGATTGTCGGCGAGGACGCGGAAAATTTTTCGGACCTGGAGTACCTGTTCTGGGTCGGCTGCGCGGGTGCCTACGACGACAAGGGCCGCGCCACGACGCGCGCGGTGGTGGACATGCTCCACACTGCGGGCGTGAAGTTCGGTGTGCTGGCCACGGGCGAGACCTGTACCGGTGACCCGGCGCGGCGTGCCGGCAACGAGTTCCTGTTCCAGGTGATGGCGGAGCAGAATGTTGCCACGCTTAACGACGCCTTTGCCGGCGTCCCCAAAGGCCAGCGCAAAATCATCACGACGTGCCCGCACTGCTTCAATACGATTCGCAACGAGTACCCGGACTTCGACGGCCACTTCGACGTGCTGCATCACACGCAGCTGCTCAATCGTTTGGTGCGGGAGAAGCTGCTCGTGCCGGTGCCGCGTTCCCCGGAGAACCGCCGCCCCGTTACGTATCACGACCCATGCTTCCTGGGCCGCCACAACAAGGTCTTCGACCCGCCGCGTGAGCTCGTCGAGGCGACCGGTGCATCGCTGGCGGAGATGGACCACAACCGAGATGAAGCCTTCTGCTGCGGTGCCGGTGGCGCGCGCATGTTCATGGAGGAAAAGCTGGGCAAGCGCATCAACGAGTTCCGCTCGGAGCAAGCCGTGGCGACGGGCGCGGAGCAGATCGCGACGGGCTGCCCGTTCTGCAATGTCATGCTGACGGGTGGCGTGAAGTCCATTGCGCCGGAGACACAGGTCAGCGATGTGGCGCTCATGCTGCGCGAAGCCATTGCCCCCTCTGGCGACCTTCCCGCCCCGCGCGAGAAGGCCTTCCTCGACACGCCTCGCCGCCTGCCCGTGGAAGATTCCGACGCGCCTTCCCCGGAAGCACCCGCTGCACAATCTGCCCCGACAAGCTCCCCACAGGCCCCCACCGCTGCGCCGTCCGCACCAAGCGCTCCCTCTGCGCCGCAAACACCTGCAGCGCCGACGCCACCTGCCGCCCCCAGCGCTCCTGCAGCACCCACTGCGCCGCAAGCTCCGTCCGCGCCAACCGTGCCTACTGCTCCAACGGTTCCTTCCTCCCCTGTCGCTCCGATTGCACCGGCGGCTCCGGCTGCCCCCAGCGCACCCGCCGCGCCGTCCGCACCCAGCACGCCGCAAACACCCGCAGCGCCTAGTGCCCCGGCTGCTCCTTCGACACCGCAGCCGCCAACCGCGCCCAGCACTCCTGCGGCGCCGTCCGCTCCGACACCACCGGCTGCTCCTTCGGCTCCATCCGCCCCTGGTGCACCAGCAGCGCCCAGCGCGCCGCAAGCACCGGCAGCGCCTAGTGCCCCGGCTGCTCCTTCAGCACCGAAGCCGCCGGCCGCGCCCAGCGCACCCGCGGCACCGAAGGCTCCATCTGTGCCAGACACGCCAGCGGCACCCAGTGCCCCGGCGGCGCCGAAGGCTCCGGGGGCGTCGGCAAGCAAGGGCGACTAGTGCGACGTCGGCCACACCACCAACGCTCGGGGTAGGCGTGCCTGATGACCCACAGGTACGCTCTACCCCATGCAAACTGACGTAACCTACGTCCTCGCCTCGGGCGAGACCAACTACACCAACTCGCTGGTGTCCTTCGCATGGATTATGGCGGTGGCGCTGTTGGCGCCGTTGGTGTCTCATGCCCTGGGCAAGAAGATGCCGGCCGTGGCGCTGTTGATTTTCTTCGGCATGCTCATCGGCCCATCGATGTTGGGCCTGGCCCATGAAGACCCCGGCATCGGGATGCTCAAGGAACTTGGCGTTGGCGCGCTGTTCCTGCTTGCGGGCTTTGAAATCGACCTCGCCAGCTTGAAGTCGAAAGAAGCCGCGACGGGGCTGTCCACGTGGCTCATCTGCATGGTGGTGTGTGGCGTCGGCGTGTACTTCCTCATGGATGACATTCCCGGCGCCATCGTCATGGCAATTGCTTTGACGTCGACGGCCCTGGGCACCATTACGCCGATGCTCAAGCAGGACAAGCTGCTTGGCACGCGGGTGGGCGATTCCGTGGTCATCCACGGCGCCATCGGTGAGGTCGCGCCGATTACCGCGATGGCGCTCCTTTTGGGAACGCGCTCCACGTGGACAACGATGTTGATTCTTCTCACCTTCATCGCAATCGCGGTGGCCGTGGCCATCATGCCCTTTGCCATTACGACGCTCATGCCGTGGTTCAAGGACGCCTTCATCTCTGGTGCGGGTTCCACTAATCAGACCATCATGCGCCTCATCATTTTGATTCTGGCGATTCTCATGGCGGTCACGGCGGTCTTTGAGCTCGATATCGTGCTGGGTGCCTTCGCGGCGGGTATCATCCTGAACCGCATCGTGCCCGATGAGTTCCATAAGGGCTTGGAGAACCGCCTCGACGTGGTGTTTTATTCCATGCTCATCCCCGTCTTCTTCGTGGTCTCCGGCATGGCGATTGACTGGAAAGTCATCGTGAACGAACCCCTCAAGGTCCTCGGCATTCCGCTGCTCATCTTGGTCACCCGCGGCCTGCCGGTGTTCCTGCGAGAGAACATCCACCAAACCGGCTCCGACGTCGAAACCACCCGCGAGCGCATCCAGGTGGCTCTTTACGCGGCGACCGGCCTGCCCATCATCGTGGCGGTGATGACGCTGGCCGTGGATTCCGGCATCGTCGATTCTGAGATCGCCTCGATCTTCATCGCCGGCGGCGCGCTCACCGTTGCAATCTTCCCGTTCCTCTCCGGCCTCGTGCGCGAAAAGGCAGAGGAATAAGGCTGTTAAAATAGCTAATGTGACTAATCCTTTCAGCATGCGGCTTTCCGACGCCGAACGGACCGACGCCGTCAACGACCTCGCCCAAGCACTGGGTGAAGGCCGCCTCACCATGGATGAGTTCGAAGAGCGCACCGATGCGGTGATGCAGGCAACGACCCGCCGCGAGCTGGCAGAAGTTTTCATGGATATCCCCACCAAGGCCAGCAGCGAACTCAAGATCTACTCCCAAGGTGAGGTGGCCCGCGCCTACCAATCGACACGGAAGCCTCGCTTGGCCACGGCCATGGTGGGCTCCCTTGGCCTCCTTTTTGGCGCCATCGCCTCCTTCGGCGCCCTGTCCGGCGTCACCGCCGCACTGACTGGAACGGGCCTACTTTTCCTTATCCCCGCGTTGTGGATCATGCTCTACGTGGCCAAGGTGGGCCCGGAGTCCTGGCATCAGCCCTCCCCTCGCCAGATCGAGCGCCAGCGCATGCGCGAGCTCAAGGCCGCGGGCGCGGAGGAACGCGCGCAGATGCGGGCGTTGGAGCAGGCGCAGTGGGCGGAGAGGCGTCGCCAAGCAAGTGAAATCACCGGCGATGCGATGAATCTGGCCAAACGCAAGCTGGAGCAGTGGAACCAGAAGTAACATATCCGGCATGACACACAACCGGATTTTTGATCAATCCACCAAACTACAGGGCGTTGCCTACGATATTCGCGGCGAGGTTTCCACGGAAGCCGAGCGCATGGAGCTCGACGGGCACAGCATTCTGAAGCTCAACACCGGCAACCCGGCGGTGTTTGGTTTCGATGCGCCGGATGTCATCATGCGCGACATGATTGCGGCGCTGCCGACCTCCCAGGGCTACTCCACGTCGAAGGGAATTATCCCAGCGCGTCGCGCGATTGTGACCCGCTATGAGCTGGAGGATTTCCCCAGCTTCGACGTCAATGACGTGTACCTGGGCAACGGCGTCTCCGAACTGATTTCTATGGTCACGCAGGCGCTGCTTGACGACGGCGATGAGGTTCTCATCCCCGCCCCTGACTACCCCCTGTGGACGGCGGCGACGTCGCTGGCGGGTGGCACGCCCGTGCACTATTTGTGCGATGAGGAGGATGATTGGAATCCGTCCATTGAAGATATTCGCGCAAAAGTAACGGAGAAGACCAAGGCAATTGTGGTCATTAATCCGAATAACCCGACGGGTGCGGTGTACTCGCGTGAGACGCTGCAGAAAATCGTCGATGTGGCGCGCGAATATAACCTGCTGATTCTGGCGGATGAGATTTATGACCGCATTCTTTATGACGGTGCGAAGCACATTTCGATTGCCTCGCTGGCCCCGGATCTGCTGACGATCACGTTTAATGGCCTGTCGAAGGCCTACCGCGTGGCCGGCTACCGCGCCGGCTGGATGGTGTTGACGGGCCCGAAGTCCCATGCACGTGGCTTCATCGAGGGCTTGGACTTGCTGGCGGGTACGCGCCTGTGCCCGAATGTACCGGCGCAGCACGCAATTCAGGTCGCGCTTGGTGGGCGTCAGTCCATTTATGAGCTCACCGGTGAGGGTGGTCGCTTGCTCAAGCAGCGCAATATTGCCTACGAGAAGCTCAATGAGATTCCGGGTGTGTCGGTGACGAAGCCGATGGGCGCGCTGTACTGTTTCCCGCGTCTGGATCCGGACGTGTATGAGATTCACGATGACTCGAAGCTCATGCTCGACATCCTGCGCGCCGAAAAAATCCTCATGGTGCAGGGCACCGGCTTTAACTGGCCCACGCCGGATCACTTCCGCGTGGTCACGCTGCCGTGGGCTTCGCAGCTGGCGAACGCGATCGAGCGGCTCGGCAACTTCCTGGTGAGCTACCGCCAGTAGCCCTGCACGCTACTGACGGCCAGGCTTCCCACGATCGGGCAGGCGTAAAGGGGCGCGCTCAGCGCAAAAGCGTGCGAGGCCCCTTGCCTCGAGCACTAGCGGTCGGGCGGAGCGGGGCTTCCCGGCTCGGAAGGTGTGGATTTCGGCGGCGCGGCGGGTTTGCGGGTGCTTGGCTCAGTACCGCTGTGGCTTGCTGTGCCGTCACGATGCTCCCGGATGCGCTGGGCGCGCGGCGCGCGATGCGGGTGGGCCGGTTCCCGCGGATCGCGGGGGCCGGCCGGTACCCATTTAATCTTGCCGTTTTCGCGCACAATGCGGCCACGGCCCGGGAGGCCATTGATGGCGTTGTGGTACTTGCACAGCGGAGTGAGGTTCTCGGGGTTCGTTTCGCCGCCGTGTCTCCATTCTGTGATGTGGTGTATCTGGGAATAATCGGCGCCGCACAGGCAGCGATCCCAGGCGCAGGTGGGTTGCTCACCGCAGGCCATGATGCGCTGCTTCTCCGAGGCGACGCGCTGGGTGCGGTGGAGTTCCACGGGGCCTTTGACGCGGTCAACAATCATGACGAGGCCTTCTTCGGCGAGCTCGCGCTCGATGAGCTCTTTGCCCGTGATCTTGGCGCCGTTGGATAGCTGAATCACGATATCCCCGAGGTCTGGGGCTGCGTTGTCCCGAGACTCGTCGGCGCAGGGCTGGTCCGAAGTAGAAATTGGGGGTATTGGAGCCGCGGAATCGGGGCGCGGAGTGGAGGGATCACCGAGGCGACCCAGGATTGTGGCGTACTCGGGAAGCTCCATGACGGCGAGGGTCTGGGCCACGGGGCGGGCGAGGCGCCCCTCGCGGAACGCGGCGGTGAAGGAACCTACCGGATCGTCCTCATCGAAGTTAGGGCGCAAGTCCTCGATGAGCGCGGCCGGGGCTGTGAGCGTGAGCTTGGACAGCTCCTTACCCCGGCGAATTGTCACGCCCGGCTTCGGCGTGGTCGGCGGGCTGAGCTCGCGAATGCGCTTGCGCGCATAGCGGGCCACGGCCTTCTCATCGCCAGTGATTCCGCACAGCTCAATGCGCAGATCCCACGCCTGGCGCTGTTTCTTCAGCCTTCCCGCGAAGCGTTCAATGAGAAGCAACGTGGGAAGGTCGTGCCCATTGGCACGGGCGGCCGCAACCGCACGCGCCTGTTTGCGGGTGAAGGCGGTGGAGGCAAAGTAGACGTCGAAAAGCGCCAGCAGAGAGCGTGCCGCAGACTCCGGACCCCACGCCCGGAGCTGCTCGAAGCTGAGCCCCGCAACGCCGGCGACAAGCTCGATGCCCGCCGCCTGGCTGCGAAGATGCGCTTCCACAAGGTTCATGCCAGCAACGCTAAACGCCCCACCCGCACCGCACAACGGCGCCGCCGCCAGCCTGTGGATAACTTGTTGATCGCGTCATCATTAGTTTTCTTTTTAATGAAACTCATTCACAATGATAGGCATGACTAACCTGAATCCGTGGCGTACTGGGCTCATCAGTTTTCTTAGCCTCACCGCTCTGATAACGCTTGCGGGTTTGTTTCTACTACGCCCCACCACCCCGCCATCCGAGCACACCAGCCCGGACTTTTCCACCACCTACGCCCTCAATCATCCACAAGTCGAAGGCACCGTCGAGACCGTGGATAACCACCTGTGCTCCGATCCCCACACGGGCCGCGCCTTCGATGAGGCCCCGCTCATCCCCGCCGAGGGCGACGACACCTCCTGCTCCCGCGCCCTCATTGACCTGACCTCCGGCGCAGACGCAGGCCGCAAGACGCAGCTCGTATTCTATGGCGTGGCCAGTGACCCGACCCTCCACCCCGGTGACGAGGTAATTCTGACAGTTTCCAGCGACGGCACCTATGCCTTCGCTGATTTTCAGCGCAATGGAAACCTTGCGTTGTGGGCTATCATCGCGGCCCTTGTCATCGTCGGCTTCGCCGCTTGGCACGGACTGCGCGCGCTGCTGGGTCTTGTAATCAGCTTGGCAATCGTCTTCTTCTACCTCATCCCCTCTCTCATTGAGGGCCATTCGGCGCTGCCACTAGCCCTCGTGACCTGCGCGGCCATCCTTTTCCTCGCCGTTCCTCTCGTGCACGGCGTGAACTGGAAATCAGCCTCCGCCCTGGGAGGCGCATTGGTGGCGCTAGCGTTGTCGGGGGCGTTGGGGTGGGCGTCGATAAGCAGCACGGCGCTAACAGGCTCGAGCTCGGAGGATAACCTCAAGTTGCTGCTCTACATGCCAGGGGTTTCCGTCGTGGGCGTGCTGCTGTGCGGGTTCATCATCGGCGCGCTCGGCAGCCTCAACGACATCGCGGTGGCGCAGGCCTCCACCGTGCGCGAGCTCCACGCCGCCGACCCCGCAGCCGGGCCCGGCGCGCTTTTCATGTCAGCCATGAAGGTGGGCCGCGACCATATCGCTTCCATGGTGTATACCATCGTGCTGACCTATACCGGCGCGGCCCTGCCCCTGCTCATGCTCATCACGGCGGCGCAGCGCCCAGCCCTGCAGATCCTCTCCAGTGACCTCGTCGCCACGGAGGTTCTGCGCTCCCTGCTGGGCGCGATGGCCTTGACACTTGCGGTACCGCTGACCACCGCGATTGCGGCGTTTACTGTGCCGGAAGGACGCGGCCGAGTGCTTCCACAGTCCAGCCGGCCGCGCGCCAAGCATCGACGTTGAGAACGTTGCGACCGTCGATGATATGACGGCGGGCCACGAGCTCGCCGGCCTCCGCCGGGTCGAGGTCGCGGAACTCCTGCCACTCGGTGGCAAGGATAACCAGCTCGGAATCCTTAAGAGCCGCGCTTGCCGACGCCACGTACTTCAACGTCGGGAACACCTTCTTCGCGTTCTCCATACCCTGCGGGTCATAAACCGTCACGGCGGCTCCCGCCAGGGAGAGCGAACCGGCCACGGAGAGGGCCGGCGAATCGCGGACGTCGTCCGAGTTGGGCTTGAAAGCACAGCCCAGCACGGTGACGCGGTGTCCCAAAAGAGAGCCGTTGAATGCCTGCTTGGCCAGGTCCACGACGCGGTCGCGGCGGCGCATGTTGATGGCGTCGACCTCACGGAGGAAGGTCAGAGCCTGGTCCGCACCCAGCTCGCCGGCGCGCGCCATGAAGGCGCGGATATCCTTGGGCAGGCAGCCGCCGCCGAAGCCCAAGCCCGCACCGAGGAATTTGCGGCCGATGCGTTCGTCGTAGCCGATGGCGTCGGCAAGCTTGACCACGTCCGCACCGGCAATCTCGCAAATTTCAGAGACCGCGTTGATGAAGGAAATCTTGGTGGCCAAAAAGGCGTTGGCGGAGACTTTCACCAGTTCCGCGGTCTGCAGGTCGGTCACGATGAACGGGGTGTTCTGTGCCAGCGGCTGGGCATAGACCTCGCGGGCAACCTCTTCGGCACGACTCTCGGCGAATTCGCCGACGCCGAGGACGATGCGGTCCGGGGTGATGGTGTCCTTGACGGCGTAGCCCTCACGGAGGAACTCCGGGTTCCACGCAATTTCCACGCTGGCGCCTTCCGGGGCAAGCTCATTGGCCATCTGCTGCAGCTCCGCTGCGGTGCCCACGGGGACGGTGGACTTACCGAAGATGATGTGCTCGCCCTTGAGGCGCGGCACGAGCTCCGTGATGACGGCCTTCACGTAGGTTAGGTCCGCCGCATAGGAGCCGTGTGCCTGCGGGGTTCCTACGCCGAGGAAGTGCAGGTTGGCGAACTCCGCGGCGTCGTCATAGCTGGTAGAAAAACCCAGGCGGCCGGACTCGATGTTGCGCTCGAGCACCTCCGGCAGGCCAGGCTCGTAGAACGGCACGCGGCCGTTCTTGAGCGCTTCGATCTTGTGTTCATCCACGTCTACACCGAGCACCTCGTGGCCGAGTTCCGCCATGCAGGCGGCGTGCGTCGCGCCCAGGTAGCCGGTACCAATCACAGTCATACGCATAACCGGGAATTTTAGGCGCGGTTGACCAGAAGCGCGCGGCGAGCACGAAAAGTTTAACGGAAGTTCAGATAGGACTTCGACGGCGTCGGCCCGCGCTGGCCCTGGTACTTCGAACCCAGCGCGCCGGAGCCATACGGCGCCTCCGCCGGCGAGGACATCTTGAAGATGGCCAACTGCCCCACCTTCATCCCCGGCCACAGAGTAATCGGCAGGTTCGCGGTGTTGGACAGCTCGAGCGTGATGTGACCGGAGAAACCCGGATCGATAAAGCCGGCCGTGGAGTGAGTCAGCAGGCCCAGACGCCCCAGGGAGGACTTGCCTTCCAAACGACCCGCGAGGTTGGCTGGCAAAGTGAACTTTTCCAGCGTTGCGCCGAGCACGAACTCGCCGGGGTGCAGGACGAAGGCATCGCCCTCAGCCACCTCCACCTCGCTGGTGAGGTCCGGCATCTCCTGCTTGGGGTCGATGTGCGTGTAGCGCGAGTTATTAAACACGCGGAAGAACTTGTCTAGGCGCACATCGATGGAGGAAGGCTGGACCATCTCGGCGTCGAAAGGCTCGATGCTCAAACGCTCAGGAGCATCAGCGGCGATGGCGGCACGGATATCACGATCAGAAAGAAGCACGGTTGATAGTCTACCTCCCCACTGGGCCTTTTATGGCCTCGGGCGGCGGCGGTGCTAAGCTTTATGACGATGCACATTCTGCATTGCGCCGACGTAGTTTAATGGTAGAACTGCAGCTTCCCAAGCTGCTGGCGCGGGTTCGATTCCCGTCGTCGGCTCCACGTGTTTTACCAGTTCATGGACTAATTTCATACCTACAGGATGTACCATGACAGCCCCTATCTTCACGCCCAAAACCACAGCGGAGCTTCGCGCTGAGCGTGAGCATGTACTTCAAGATCTTGCGCCCCGCACAATCGATGAGCTCCGCGAACAGCGCGCGGTTGATCAAGTTTTAGCCATCGACGAGAACACTCTGAATCGGTATGAAGCCCTGTGCTTCGTTATCGGCGACTAGACAGACACGTTTTCTCTCAGAGCTACTTTCCCTAGCCTGAGATTCGAAAACTACCCCCACGTCAATACCAGGGCGTGCGGCAACAGACCCCCACACAGGCAGGACACAATGGGCAAGCACGAACCAGCGGAAAACACCGACGCACCCAAGAAAAAGGGCGTCAACCCCAACGCCATCATTGCGTTAATTCTGATCCTCGTCGGCCTCGGCGTCTTGCTCTACCCCGTGGTGGCCACGCAGTGGAACAACCACACCCAATCCCGCGCCGCGGAGGAATACGCCAAGCTGGAGAAGCAAGCCCCGCCTGAGGTCCTGCACACCGCGTGGGACGAGGCACAGACCTACAACGCCCAGCTGGGCCAAATCAGTGTGGAAGACGCTTGGACCACCACCGATGACGAAGACTCTCCCGAGTACCAGCACTACCGTCAGTACCTGTCTGTGTTGTCGGAGACCGATGCCATGGGTCGCATCGTCATCCCCTCTATTGATTCCGATCTGCCCATTTATCACGGCACCTCAGAAAGAGCACTCTCCCGCGGCGCTGGCCACCTCTACGGCACGGACCTACCTGTCGGTGGCGTGGGGAACGGCGAGGGCAGGCACGCAGCGCTCTCTGCTCACACGGGTCTACAGAATGCCACGCTGTGGGACAACCTCACCAAGGTCAAGAAGGGCGATGCTTTCTACATCGCCGCCGGCGGCGAGAAGCTCAAGTACGAGGTGCACGATATTCGGGTCGTCGAGCCTGCGGACACCAGCTCGCTCCACCGTGAGCCAGGCCAGGACCTCGTTACGCTCATTACCTGCACCCCCTACGGTGTAAATACCCACCGCTTGCTCGTCACCGGCCACCGAGTGCCAATGGATCCGGAAGACGAGGCCGCATTCAACAGCTCTGGTATTCACTGGCAGTGGTGGATGTGGGCCATTCTGGCTGCCGCTGCCATCATCGTGCTTCTTCTCATCTACTGGTGGCGCAAATATGTCAGCAATGCCAAGGACACCGTGATTGACGACGACCCGCAGGACTCCTAACCGACAATGAGCATGCAATAAGGCCCGCCCTTCCCTGGTTATTGGAAGAGCGGGCCTTTTCTAAAGTTGCCGCAAGCGGTGGTTCTATGCCGGGCGACGTCGCAAAGCGAGGCACCCTGCCGCGACAATCGCGCCACCAGCGAGCGCCCACAGGCCTACGCCCTCACCACCGGTCTTGGGCAGTGCACCCTTGGTGATGTCAGCGACCTGAAGGACGCCGATCTTCTTCACACAGTTGGCAGCGGTGTCAGACTCAGCGCACCTATTACTGGTGATCGCGGTCCCTCCGGAGAGCACCTTGATGACTGCATTGCCATTCTGATCCCACTCCGTCGAGAACTTGATCGGCGCGGGCAGCAGGTTATAGCCGTTCGGCGCCTTCGTCTCGATGAGGTAATAAACGCCAGGGGCATCCAAGCCTTCGAGCTTGACGCGGCCTGTGGTGGTGGTCGTGGACTGCTTCACCACGGGGTTAGCATCAACGTTGACGCTGCCATCCGCGTTTAGCTTCAGGTTGCCGTTAGCATCACTGCGGTGGACGGTGAACTGCGCGCCGCCAAGCAACCCGTCGGTTTGGATCTCGTCCGGGTTGTCCGGGTTATAGCTCGCCTTTTCGAGCAGGACGTCCATCGTTTCCTTGGTCTCCAGCGGGATACAGTCAGTATCCTTCCAGCCGCCCATTTCTGCCTCATTCATGAGGCCAAATTTAGGCTCGTACAGGCCACCCTTGGTGTAGCAGCGGGTGTTTCCTGAAGGTTGGCTCGGGTAGCCGGCGGGTACAGAGGTGCTGTCCAGCTTTGAACGATCCAGCTTGAAACGCACCGTTACCTCGTAGACGTGCTGCCCAGTGCTTCCATCAACACCCTTGGGTTTAATGATCTTCGGAGTGTCATTCTTGTTGAGCTCAAAGGGGCCGGCACCTTGGTACGCACGCGGCTGGCTGGTCTTGTTGAACTCGTCCTTGAAGATCACAGTGGCCCCAGTAACCGTGGCAGCACCAACAAACTTCGGGGTGTCCGTGAGCTTGCCGTAGATCACGTCGTTGGTGTCGAAGCCAGGTGCGTCCGGTGCCTCAACTACGACGTTGTACTTCGCGGTATATTCATTCGCTGCACCAGGAACAGGTTGCGGTGTGTTGTCGACGGCAACCTTATTGAAACAGGCTTCAGTAGCGACGTTGTCATCTTCAGGCGGGCTAGACTCCCCGTCCGTAGCCTGGAAAGCAACCTTGTTCGGACTACATACCGTCTTGAGGTTCCCGTATTCATCTGTTCGCACCGGCGCAGAGACGACATACTCTACCTTCGCGTGCCCTGGAAGAGTACCAACATAGCCCATCATGTATCGGGACTCACCGTCCGCTCCGGATGGGACAATCATGCCTGCATAAATACCAGTTCCCGGCGCAATCTGATCAGGCCCGGGCTTTTGACCGTTGACCTCGGTAGATCCTGCTCCAAATCCCTCGAATTTCGCAGTGGGACCGGAAGCGTTCACTCCATAGTGAGTATCCGTTGGTAGGTATTCCCAGAATGTGCCGCCCGAACTGGTGTTATCCGTGGTGTTTTCCACGGAGATGGTCCAGAAAGTACGCACCTCTCCGTTTACCACCTTGGTCTCCGAGCGTTGCTTCTTCACCGCAATGTTTGATCGCAGCGCTGGCGGCGGCGGAACTAGGTCGGAGGCCGCGTCCGTGTTAAATGAAGCAGGCAGGTTGTTCATTATGTTGACCAACTCGAACGTCGGACTACCGGAATCCGGATTACTGATTTTCAACTCAAAGCCCAGCTGATTCGCATTCCGACTACCCGAGCCAAAACCCAGGTTTCCATTGGAGTAGGTCCACGCCTTGCCCCAAGAAGCAGAGGGGTTCGAGATCGTGCGCCCATCCAAAGTCTTGATGCCGGTGAGATCCCAGGTCGTGATTGCGCCGGTCTGTGTGTCAATGCGTTCGAGGATAAGCTTATCACCTGCCCTGTCCCTACTCTGGAAACCCCACATATACTTCTGGGCTTGCGGGAGCACCGCCCAGTCCTCCGAAAAAGACCGCTGGTTTCCGAACACACGTTCAGCAGTGACTTTGTCGACGTCAACCTTATAAAGGTGCCGAGTACCAGAGGTAGACGTATTGCCCACGAAGAAACCCTCGCTGGTATACACGCCCGCGTTAAGCACATCCCGATCGCCGTTCGTTTCGAAAGGGGTACCGGTGCTTCCGGCCTTTAAAATAGGCCCAAGATTATATACTTCACCGGTTGCCGGATTAATCTGCAGGAGATTTCCTGCAGGGTAGCAGGGATCACCATTTTGACCGCGAATCTGGCTTACCGCATAAAGCCAGTTATCACTCGAGTTGAAGGCGAGGGCGTTGTACACCCAGGGAGTGGACTCTCCCACCTGGCGAAAGTCTCGGCCTTGGTTGACTTGACGGCTCAGAATGGAAGTGTCTCGGCGAAGATCCTTAGGTTCACTGGTTACAACGTAGACAGGGCTACCGTCGGCAAATTCAGCTGGGGTGAGATCGCGCTTTGGCTGTCTGCTTGTAACCGGATCTTGGCACTCCTCTTTCGCAGGAACGGTGAAGGAAGCTGTAAACACTGTATTGGCTGGCCCGCGGTGAACACCCTTAAACTGAATCTGTGCGGTGCCACCAATAGTAATCTGCGGCAGGATGACTTGGTATTCCTTGGCGCTAATCCTTTTGTAGGTCACCTTCGCCTCATACCAACCTCCGTTGGCACCGGTGTAATAGATCGTCAGGTCATCAGGGTTAGTCGATAAATAACTGTTAACGCTGGATTTGAGGGTAACCACCGTGCCTTGCGGAATGGACAGCTGGCCGCCAAAAAGCTCACCGTCCGGAATCTTAAAGTTCGGGATATAGCGGCTTCCCTTGAGCACGTATCCATCGTTTACCATCGTGATGGTGCGGTCGCCTGCAGCGTACGGGGTAATGTTCGGCGCCGCCATCAGACGGGCTGGGGCCGCGTCAACGTCAGCAATATCAAGCGGCTCAGTCACCTCCGAAGGGGCTTCTAAGGCTTCGCTGGATTCAGGTGATGACGTGCTGGTAGTCTCCTCGGCTACTCCACGCACGTCGACGGACATCCCGCTCAGTTCGGATTCCTCTGCGACCGCTGGGATCTTCAGTGAGAAAGCTGCCCCTGCTGGCACGTCAGTAGAAAGGCCAGCGATTCGGAAAGTCACTGAAGAACTGGTTGATTTTACAACGAGGTTGTCTCCTTCGCGGACGGGGATCACTTCGCCGTCGATAGTCAGTGTGTAGGCCGAGCCGTCGAACTCCAGTCCTGCAGTCTCAACAGTGAATTCCAACTCCTCCACGGTTCCGGCGTCAACAAAGTGGCCTTCAAATGTTGCGGAGTCGCCAACAGTCAGGCTCAGTTGGTCTGCGGAATCGAGCTTGGTGCGCAGGGTTGTGGTTTGTGCTTCGGCTACGGCACCAACGATTCCGGGCAGAGCAGCCGGTGCAGCAACACCAACAACGAGAGCCAGTGCAGCAATGAACGCCGCAAGAGCACGCCAGCGGTACACAACCGGCTCGACCGGATGAGAATCTGTCCAGGACATTAGCGTCCCTCGCTTTCTGAATTCTTCCTACGGCTAAAGGCAATCATCACGAAACCAGTGGCAATCAATGCCAACGCTGCGGCTACTACACCGATTACCTGTGCACCGGTCATCGCCAATGAGCCACCATTGCCCGACGACGTTACTGGGGTTGAGGTCTTACCGGCACTTGGAGTACCCGGCGGCGTTGTCTCGGGTTGGTGAGGTGGCTTCCCTGGTTTAGTCGGTGGATAGTTCGGAGGTGTTTGCGGGGTATCCGGGCGTGACGGCGGAGCGCTCGGAGCAGATGACGACGTGGGTGGCGTCGGCGTTTCACCCGGTTTGTGGGTCTTAGCCACGATTACTCCTGGTACTGGTTTCGGGTTATCTACCACCGTGTGGAATGGAACCGCCACCACAAACGGGTTTATCTCTCGGTAGGAATCATCCGGCGCTGTAGACGTCACCACATAGAAGCCATGAGCTAGACCATCAAACGTCACCTCGCCATTGGCATTGGTGACCAGATCCACGTGCACATCGGTGCGCCAATCACGAACCTCGTCGAGATTCGCGTTCCGTACGCGGGCTGCGTCGTCAGCGTTGGTCGGGTCCAAGCCGGCAAGCCGGTCCAGATGAATTGTGACACCTTGGATTTTTCCCGAGGGCGGCTGGCCATCGTCGTTGGGATTGCCTTGTGTCAGCCGGATTGTCACTGTATCCGTAGCCGAAGTGCGTTCCGCACCAGTGGACTGCTGCCCGGCAACCTGCACCGCTTCTGCAGCAACGACGCCCGGCCCTGCGAACGCAACCGCACACGCTACTCCGACGGCAACCACTCGGGCCGACCATGCATTTGTCAACCTCTTCATCGCCTTACTCCCGCACGCTACTTTCCTTATTAATAACTTCTTGCACCCCGGTAGCCGCCTTCTGGCGACGCAGCCACCACACCAGCCAACACCCAATGACAATCACCGCAGCCAACAGCGCGTACATCCACCATTGCCAGCCCGGACCATGGGAGTTTTCAAACACCGACTCCTCCCCAGGCTCCATAGGAACCTGATGGCCACGCACCAGCAAGCGATGCGTGTTGATCCCGTACGGGGTGCACGTAATCAGTGTGACGTAATCCTGATCAGCGACTGGCCGTAGGCCATCTACCTCGCTCGGCAGCACAACTTGAATGTCGTCTACGACGTACTTCAATTTGTGGCCAGCAACCTGGATATAGAACACATCTCCCTCGGTGGCAGAGTCGAGGTGATCAAACATCGTCGAATTTGCCAGACCCGTATGCCCCGTAATGACGGAATGGGTTCCTGATCCACCGACCGGCAGGTCAGAACCATACAAATGCCCCAAACCACGCTGCAGTGTCTTATCTGCGGTGCCATGAAACACCGGAAGATCAACGTCTACTGCTGGGAACACGAGGCGGGCCATCGCTTCGGTCTCACCCAACTGCTTCAAATAAGCCTCATAGTCGGGATTGTCTACCCCGATACGGTTCAGCCACGGATCCAAGATCGGACCCGACGTATGTTCTTCGTTGTATGCATGTGCAGCATCCCACACCGAATCCTGCACCTGCGCCGGTGTCTCTTTATCCAGTCGCGCATATTCCTGCGCCACTCTTGAGGCGTTCCAATTGTTCCATGCGGTCGAGACCACTGGGTACAGCATCACCAACAACCCAACGACAACGATTACCGCCGGAAGGACTAGGCCTCCACGGCGCCTGTGCCGTCGGCCTGCATTTTGGCCTACCACCGTAGTCAACGACCCGCACCACCCAAAAGAATGTCCCACGCGCTAGCGCAGCGCGACCGGGATTACAACGAAAGAGAATGAAGGGGACTGAAGTCTATACCTAGCCCAGTCCCCTCACTGGGTCGAGCACCATATTTTGATTACCCGACCCGCAGCGCAGACCATCATGGACAGTCTGCGCCACCGGAACTATGCCCGGCTATTAGTTGCGCGCGGTACGACGAGCGAACCAAGCACCAGCAGCAACAATCGCTGCGCCAATAGCAGCCAGGATGCCCACACCGGCACCACCAGTATTCGGCAGGTTCGGGGTATCCTGCTTGACGTTGTCAACGTTAGCAACCAGAGTCACCGCGTCGTCACCTTCTCCGGTAGCTGCGATGTCCTTGCGGGTGAAGTTGATCTCCACCGGCTTGTCCAGCTTGGCGTAGCCAGCCGGAGCCTTGGTCTCCTTCAGACAGAACTTCTTGCTTGCCGGAACAACCTCCTTGCCATCCTCGAAGTCGGTGACGTGCAGGCCATCGATGGTGAAGGTACCGTCGGCGCCGGTGGTCCACTTTTTCGCGCCGTTTACCGTCAGCGGGTTCTCGAGCTTATCCTGCGCGGAGGCACATCGGTAGAGCTCGAACTCCGCGCCCTGCAGAACCTTGCCGGCTTCCTTGCCGTCCTTCTTCACAACCTTCAGCTTGCCGTGGTAGGTCACGACCTCGTTGGTCTTGTTTTTGACCTCGTTGCCGGTGTTCGGGTTATTGAAGATGACATCAGCCTGGTTCTTCAGCTCAGTGGTGTCGCCAACCGCCTTGCGCTTGACCTCGAAGGTCAGGGACATCTTGTCACCGGACTTAACCTTGGCAAGGCCCTGTTCGGTCAGGGTTACGACGAGGTTGTTGCCGTTTTCAGCAGGGTTATTGACTGTATAGTCGCCCTCGCCCAGAACCGTATCGCCAGCCTTAACTTCAGTGACCTCCTGGAAATCAAGGCGCTGGTCCAGCTGATCCTCGAAGCGGAAGGCCGTCAGGCTCTTGCCCTCGCCCCAGGTCGGAGCGTCGGCGTTAATGGTGTAGGTGTATGCGTCCTGGATGTGCTTGTCGGCGTCCTTGACGGTCTTCTCGGTCTTGGTTTCCGTGTTCTTCGGGTAGGCCACTACGTCGTAGTTCCAGGCATCGGAAGCCTTATTAACCATCGGCACCGATACGATGAACGGAGCACCGGCAACGATGCCGGCAGGAGCATCGGTCTCCTCAACGAGGTAGATGCCCAGATCCAGGTTCTCAAAGGCAACCTTGCCGTCAGCCCCGGTGGTCTGCTCAGAAGTCGTTTTGGTCTCGTGGCCCTTGGCATCAGCAGCGGTCTTCGGGAACGTCGCCCAATCACCGTTCTGCAGATCGTAATCGAGCTTGGTGATCTTGTAGGTGACGCCAGCGAGCGGTTCGCCCGGAACGCCTTCCATCTTTTGACCGGTAGCTGCAGTACCAGACTCAGCACCCTTCTTCTTGAAGAGGGTGATAGAGCCCTTTTGGTTGAAATTGATGTTTGCCTTGTTCACGGCGCCCTGCTCAGCAGCAGGCTGTGCATCGACAGCACCGTCTTGCGCCAGGGCCCCCGGAGCGGAGATACCCATAGAGAGGCCAACGACGGCAGCGAAAGTAACCGAACGAGCGGTACGAGAGATCTTGTTCACGGAAACTGGTCCTTTACACGAGTTCTGAAATGAGGCACCGCGCCTCATTGGCTGTGCGCAATCCATTCCCCACGGTTCACACACCATGACCTGACTCGTTGCTAAGAATCTTTCGCCTGCCGAGAGTAGTTTTCAGGTGGAAACGTCTACGCAGGCCCCAACCTTAACTAACGATAGCCTGTGGATTACATAACTAGATTCTACCCCAGCGTGTTGGGCAAAGTCCCCGACTAAAGCTCCTCCCCCGCAAAACCGGCTAAACTTCTCAAGAATCCGCACGGTCCACCCAAACGTGAAGACTCCTTCTGCAGTTCAACTAATGCTTTCGAGACGTCATCTAGTTTTGCGTGAAACTGAACACATTACCCCTTTAAGGGGGTAAGCCTGCTCGATTTTACACCCGTTACATAGAATGCAAGCTTCACGCAGGAGAGTAGCTTCCCAGAGAGCACCTTCCAACGACGACGAAACGAACCATATATGCTGCCAATACCACCAGGTAGAACATCCCCTTTGATGACCCATAAAAGGAAGCGTCACCAAGAGCGCTCAAGGTACCCTGAACTCATTTAGATTCTCAGCCTTCAACAGCCCACGTACCAAAGAGTTAATAGCGTTAAGATTCCTGACAAGAGCTCTCTACGTACTCTGAGCCTCGTCGACAGCACGAAGAAGCGCCGCATAGGCACCGCCGCACGCAAGCAGCTCGGCGTGGGTGCCGCGCTCGACCACGCGGCCAGCGTCGAGGACGATGATCTGGTCGGCATCGCGGATAGTGGACAGGCGGTGGGCGATGACCAAGCGGGTAGCATTCGCGCCAAGCACTGCCTCCTGGATGGCGCGCTCCGTCTCGTTGTCGAGGGCGGAGGTGGCCTCATCCAAGATGAGCACCCGTGGTTGGCGCAGCAACGTGCGGGCAAGCGAAAGGCGCTGCTGCTCACCGCCGGAGAAGCGGTAGCCGCGCGAGCCCACCACTGTGTCCAGGCCTTCCGGCAGCGCGGCGATGACCTCGTCCACGCGCGCGGCGTTAAGCGCCGCCCACATCTGTTCCTCGCTGGCATCGGGCTGCGCAAAGAGGAGGTTCTCCCGCACTGTGCCGTGAATCAGGTAGGTCTCCTGGGAGACCACGCCAATGACCTCCGCGCGCTGCTCAGGTGGAATATCGCGCAGGTCGACCCCGCCCAGGTGCACGGTGCCTTCGGTCGGATCGGCAAGGCGCGCAAAAAGTGCGGCCACCGTGGACTTGCCGGACCCGGTATGCCCCACTAGCGCGGTGGTGGTGTGGGCGGGGATGGAAAGGGAGACGTCGGAAAGCGCGTCGGTGTCGGTGCCGGGGTAGCGGTAGGAGACGTGCTGGAGGGTGAGGGAGGCGTCGGCAAGCTGGGCGGGCTGGGTGGCCTCGGTGAGTTCGGGCTCCAGGTCCAGGTACTCGAAGATGCGGCTAAACAGCGCCATCGACGCCACCCACTGCGCGCCCACGTTGAGCAGGCCGGTAATGGGACGGAAGATCTGGGTCTGCAGGGTGGAAAAGGCGATGAGCGTGCCAATCGTAATGCCCGGGCGCAAGCCGGCCGCCAGGTAAATCAGGGCCGGCATCACGCCGAAGATGATTTGCGTCAGCGCCATGCGCCAGCGCCCGGCCAACTGCGATTCCAGCTCCAAACGGATGAGGGAGCGGGAGGTTTTCTCAAAGCCGTCATAGACGCGCTCCTGCGCACCCAGCGTGGCCGCCAGGCGCATGCCGGACACGGACAGGTTCTCCGAAATGGTCTGCTGCAGCGTCGCCTGCGCGCGGCTGTTTTTCTCCATGAGGCTGCGGCGCAGAACGGCGGCGCGGCGGGTCAGCCACACTGCAGGCGGCAGTACCACCAGGGACAAAAGCGAGAGGGTAGGCGAAAGCGCCACCATCGCCACCAACGTAGCCACAGTCATGGTGAGGTTGCTGGCCACGGATGTCGCGGTTGTGGTCACCATGCCGCGCATCGCCGCGATGTCATTGGTCAGGCGCGACTGAATCTCACCGCCGCGGTTATTGGTAAAGAACTGCAGCGACTGGCGCTGCAGGTTGGCAAAGACCTGCGTGCGCAGCTCGTGCATGATGGTGTGCCCCACCCGCGCCGACAGAAAGGACTGGATAACGCCGATGGCCTGGGAGACCACGGTGATGGCCAGCATGCCCCCCCCCAGCCACAACAGCAGTGCGGTGTCGTGGTTGGGAATGGCCTCGTCCACGGTGCGGCGCACCAGGAAAGGCTGCACCACCGTCAGCCCGGAGGTGGCGATGATGAGCGCCACCACCAGCAGCAGCGTGCCGCGGTGCGGGGCAAACAGGCCGGCCACGCGGCGGAAGGCAACCGGGTGCTGGGCCAGCTGATCGACGTCCGCCGGGTCCTTCACCGCGGTGTGCATCGGCCGGGTCATGGCTTAACCGCAGGTAACGATGGGCTGCGGGTCGTAGACCGTGGTGGTGGTCTCCCGGGAGATCTCCTTGCCGGAGAGGTCCTTGATCACGCGGGTATCGGAGGTGGTGAAGCCCGGCGCGCCGGAGGAGGGCGAGCAATCCTCGCTCACCGACTTGCGCTGCGGCTCGGTCTTGGCCCAGCGGCCGTTGTTGATGGATTCGACGTCGACCGTCTTCACACCCTTGAAGCGCACGGTGATATCGCTGCCGAAGTCGGTCTCAATGCGCACCGGGTGGTTCGAGGTGTTCTTGAACTGCAGGTCAATCGCGCCTTCATAGACGGTGGCCTCGCGGCCGGCCGGGTAGCGAGAAATGTAATAGGAGTGCGGGGTGTGTGCGACGTCCTCCATGCCTGCGAAGTAGGCGGCGTTGTACAAGGTGGTGGCGAACTGGGAGATGCCGCCGCCCACGGCGGTACCGGCGTGGCCGTCGATGATGATGCCGGATTCTACGTAGCCCTGCGCGGTACCGCGTGGGCCGGTGTAGCCGTTGAGGGAGAAGGTCTCACCCGGGTTAACCACGGCACCGTTGACTTGCTGGGCTACCAGCCGGATGTTTGTGCCGGAGGCCCCGGAGAAGCCGCCAGTGGAGAACTCAGACACGGTGTCATCGAAGGTGGCCTTCTCTGCCATCTCCGTGGTGAAGTCCGCGGGGTCCGGCTTGTAGTCGGCGTCCCATTCGCGGTCGTCCTCGCTGCTTACGCGGTCTTCGAAGCCCTCGAAGGTCTTATCCCAGTCGATGATGGAGCCATCCACAGACGGCGTGATCTGCTTGTCATTGCCGCTGAAGGAAATCTTGGCGTTGGTGCCGGGCACCTCGGAGCCTTGCATGCGCTCTTGGAAAAGCTCGCGCGCGCGGTCCTTATCTACCTTGAGGCGCAGCTCGCCGTCTTCAGCGGCGATGGAAACAAACTGGGAGATCTCCGGCTTGCGCAGGGTGCCGGCGGTGTTGTTCTCGCCCTTGAGGGTTAGCGGATTATCCAGCGCGCGGGCGGCATCCCCGGTGCGCATAGCCTCAATCGCTTCATCATTAATCTGCGGCTCCACCACCATCGGCTCGACGTCTACGCCCTCGGGGTCGAGCCAGTGCTTGACGACGCCCTCGTGCAGCTCCCCCTCGTCCACTGCCTGGCCGAGCTTGGGCTTGGTCTCCTTGAGGGAGCCGTCGATAAGCTCCAAGTTTCCATCCTCCGGCTCGATCTTCAGCTCGTTGCCCACGCGCTCGAGTTGGCCGGAGAGCTGGTTCTCATCGATGTCCACAGCCACAGGGATTTCCTGGGTGGGCTTAATGAAGCTGTACAGGCGCGAGAGGGGGTTCAGGGAAGCGTCGGGAATGCCGTCGACGGCCTTCTGGTAGTTCAGGCTCAGGCCGGAGTCCTGGGGGATAAGCTGCGAGCTTTTCTCCCCGGAGCGGATATCCACGGGCTGGGCCGCGACGTCCCCAAGCTCCTGCTCCAGCTTCTCCACCGCGGCGGTGCGCTCCATGCGGGAGATGTCCACGCCGCCGACCGACGTCGCGCGCGGAACCTTGTGCTGGTTGGCCATCACGTCCCACGCGTAGGCGATGCCGGCGATGAGTAGGAGGCCGACGAGCACGCCAAGAGTCACCTGGAGCCCCTTGCGTTGCTGCTGCCTATGTCCGATTGCCTTTTTCACGTGTACGAGATTAACGTCTGCCAGCTGGTTTTTACTAGTCGCGCTCCTGCTGGACCACGACTTCGGCAGCTGCATCAATGACCGCGTTAATGTCCTCGTCGGTGGACCACAACGGCATATCGGCACCTGCAGCAAGGGCTGCGGCCACGGCCTCCGGCACGCTGAAGTTCTCCGAAATAGAGGCCATTCCGCCCAGGTCATCGGTGTAAATCGTGCCCTCGAAGCCGAGTTCCTCGCGGGCCAGCTGGTAGGCCCGCGGGTTGAGGGAGGCAGGCTCCTCGCCGAGACCAGGGACCACGAGGTGTCCCATCATGAGTGCTGCTTCCGGGGCTTGCGGGAGAGCGTTGTGAAAGGGCACGAACTCGTGTCCATAGAGTTCTTCCAGCGGCGGGGTCACCGCCTCCCCCAGGTGCGTGTCCCCGGAGGCGCGCCCGTGGCCGGGGAAGTGCTTGAACACGGCCTTCACACCGGCGGCCTGCAGCCCGCGGGCAAAGGCCGCGCCATACTCGCCGGCGGCCTGTGGGTCGGTGGAGAAGGCGCGGTCACCGACGACCTCCAGGTCTCCCCCATCCACATCGAGCACGGGGGCGAAGTCCACCGTCACGCCGTGGGCGCGCAGGCTGTGGCCGATCTCCGTGGCCAGGGCCTCGACCTCCTCCGGGCTATGGCCTTCCGCCATGGCCTGCGGGGAGGGGTAGTCTCCCAAGATTTCGGAGAAGCGCTGCACGCGCCCGCCCTCGAAATCGATGGAGACTTCAAAGTCGCGCCCCATCTCCTCACGCAAAGCGTTTACTCCCCGCGGGCCATCGCTCAGCAGCTCGGGGTCGGCCCAGCTCGGGATGAAGAGCCCGCCCACGCCGGCCTCCAGCTTCGCGCGCGCATCGTCATAGTTCAGCGCAGGCGGCATGAGCTTGGCGGCGGCGCGGGCGCGGACGTCCTCGGGCGCGGCTTCCTGTGGTGCCGCATCGCCCGACGCGGCGCTCGGGGCCGCGGCGCTGGATTTGCTGGGCGGGGCGTCGGAAAGCTCAGGCTCCGTACTGCACGCGCTTAGCGCACAGATAGCACTCAACAGGAGGGCGGGCATAGCTTTTTTCATGCCCACCAGTGTGCCTGAAGCACCCGCACGGGCAACAACCGGTTGTTAGGATGGCCACATGAATAACGGAGAGACCATGCTCATTGCCTATGACGGCTCCGACCGCGCCGACCGCGCCCTCGAGTACGCCGCGCGGCTGCTGCGCCCCACCGACGTCGAAATCCTCACCGCCTGGGAGCCCTCCGCGCGCCAGGCCGCCCGCGCCGTCAGCCGCACCGGGCTGCACCAGTCCACGGTCTCGCCGGAGAGCGTGGAGGATGATCCGGCCTACGAGGAGGCCCTCGCCATCTGCCGCCAGGGCATCGCCAAGGCGGAGACCTTGGGGCTGCGGGGCCATGCCCACTTGGTGGAATCCGTGACGACGATTCAGAGCGCGATTGTCGACGCCGCCCAAGAACTCGACATCGACGTCATCGTCACCGGTACCCGCGCACTCACGGGCTTCCGCTCGCTGTGGAACAACTCCACCGCTGAGTACATCGTGCGCAATGCGGGCCTGCCGGTATTCATCGTTCCGCCGGAGAACGATGATGAGGACGACGAAGAGAGCCTCTCCTAAAAGGCGGCGTCGAGCTGCTAGAATCTGGCGCCATGGCATTCGATAGCGATTCCCTCAACAAGCGCACCCTGGGCCCGGCCCTGGGTAGCGCGGTCGTTGGCGTGGCGCTGGGGGTCGTGACCATCCTGGGTATCGCACAGTTCTCGCAGGCAGATGCCGTGCCGAACGATAATTCCGTCAAGGCCTCCGACGCCGTGATGGGCGGGCCGGAGTACGGCTCCCGCGAGTAAGCGTGCGCGCACGCATCGGGGGGCTTTTCTTTTTAGCCCTCGTGGTATTTCTGCAGCCGTGGGGGCTGACCGCGGCCGATACCAAGCATGATCTGGTGGCCAACCCGGCTGGGTTTTTGGCCGGCGCCCTGCATGCTTATACCGATACTTTCACGCTGGGCCAGTTGCAGAACCAGGCCTATGGCTATCTGTTCCCGCAGGGCTTGTTTTTCTTGGTGGCGGATCCACTTCCGGATTGGATAGCGCAGCGCGCCTGGTGGTTCTTGGTCCTTGCGGTGGGCTTTCTGGGCTTCTTCCGCCTAGTCCGCACGGTACTTCCCGCCGCCCCTGGCTTTGCCGCGCTGCTCGGCGGTCTGCTTTACGCACTCTCCCCGCGCACGCTGACCACGTTGGGTGCGATTTCCTCGGAGACCTGGCCGGTCATGCTGGCACCCTGGGTGCTGCTTCCTTTCCTGCGGCCGGGCCGGCTTTGCTGGCGGAATGCCGCGCCCTCGGTCCTCGCCGTGGCCTGCATGGGTGCGGTCAACGCCACGGCCACGCTGGCGGCCTGCCTGCCGGCGGGTGTGATTCTGCTGTGGCGGCGCGCGGGCAAGGCTGGCCTGGTGTGGCTGGCCGGGTGCGCTGCGGTATCCGCGTGGTGGATTACCCCGCTGCTCATCCTGGGCCGCTATGCCCCGCCTTTTACGGAATTCATCGAGTCCGCCGGCGTGACCACGCGGTGGCTCAACCTGGCAGAAATCCTGCGCGGCACCACCAGTTGGGCGCCGTTTGTGGATACCGAGCGCGTCGCCGGCAATGAGCTGGCCACCGAGCCGGTCTTCGTGCTTGTCACCATCGGCGTTGCCGCCTTAGGCCTCATGGGCCTGGCCCGCCTGCCGCGCGAGTGGGCCTTCATGCTGTTGGTGGGTGTGGCCGTGCTCGGCACGCATGCCGCGTGGTATCTCGACGCGCTCGACGGCCCCTTGGCCGCGCTGCGCAACGTGCACAAGTTCGACCCGCTGGTGCGCATCCCGCTGGTACTCGGCGTGGCCGCGATTGCCGCCCGCGTGAGGTTGCCGCGGACGTTGACCCCGGGGCGTCGTGAAGCAGCGGGCCTTTTAGTGTGCCTCGTGGTGGTGGGCGCGACCGCCCCGGCGTGGGCGGGCCGGCTGCTGCCGAAGGGGGCGTACGAAGAGGTGCCAAGCTATTGGCAGGAGGCCGCTTCTTTCATGAACAGCCTGGATACGCGCGTGCTCATCTACCCCCCGGCCTCCTTTGCGCGGCAGGACTGGGGGTGGACGCGCGATGAGCCGGCGCAGCCGCTTCTCGACGTCCCCTGGGCCGTCCGCGACGCCGTCCCCCTCATCCCGCCCGAGGCGATCCGTGGCCTGGACGGTGTGATGGCGCAGATCGAGCGCGACCCAGCCACGGCACCCGTGGTGTTGCAGCGCCTCGGTATCGGGGCCGTCGCGGTGCGCCACGACCTCATCTCTGGTTCTTCGGAGCACATCCCGGGCGAGGTCCACACCTTCGGGGAGGTCGACGTCGTTGTGTTCGACCGCGACCTCTCCATGAACCTGGCGCCTGCGGATCCGCCGCGCGTGGCGGGCGGCGGGGAGTCTCTCGCGCTCCTCTCCGGTCCCCACGAGCTCGTCTCCTCCAACGCCGATATCGTCACCGACACACCCACCTTGCGCGACCGCAACTACGGCACGCTTTCCGGCCCGGTTTCCGCACCGCTGGCCCCTAGCGACCCATCGACGGTGCGCAACCGGCTGCGCGACTACCCCTCTGCTGGCCCGCTGACCCAGGTGGTGGAGCACGATGGCCGCGTCACCGCGTCCTCGTCTGCCGCGGATGCCTCTTCCTTCGGCGGGGCGAACCCGGCGCGCTCTCTCACGGCGGCCGTCGACGGTGAGAATTCCACCGCCTGGTGGCCAGCGCCAGGCGATTCCGGCTGGCTGGAGCTGCACTCCGATTCCACGTGGACCTCGCCCACGCTGCGGCTGATGACCACGGGCACGACTGAGGTGACCATCCACAACGGCGATTCCAAGGTGACGGTCACCATGGAGGCCTACCGCGCCCGCGATATTCGCGTGCCCGGCGCGCAGGCCTCCACCATCCGCATCGAGCCGCAGCGCCGCACCGGAATTGCGGAGGCCTCCATCGTGGATCAGCCCACCCCGCGGCGCATCGTCACCGTGCCCGATACCTCACCCGATGCCGAGCAGTTCCTCTTCCAGCAGGACAACGAGCACATCCTTATCCGCTCTTTTACCGCCCCGCGCGATATGGCCGTGCGGGTCTCGGGTGAGAAGACAGTGCTTATTGACGGCTCCCCCCACGCCCCCAACTCCCCCCTCGACCTTCCCGCCGGTCAGCACCTCCTGCGCACCACCGGCGACTGGGCGGCGCTGACCGATACCGCGTCTGCCTTGCCCGATCCCCTCCCCGCCTCCTCGCGTGCATCTTCTGCGGACTCAGCCGCTTCTTCTGACCAGGAAGCCGCCGCAGCCGGGTCCTCCGCCGACTCCGGCTATACCCCGCTCGCTTCCGGCGAGCCCATCGAGCCCGCCGACCACGACCGCCTCCTCATCACCGGACGCGCCTTCAACGAAGGCCTGCGCGGCGAGCTGCGCTCCCCCAGCACAGCCGCGGTCTCGACGCCAGGTTCAGCACAAGACTCAGCACAAGATTCAGCGCCGGACTCGACGCCGGCCTCCAGCTCGGAACCGTTGCCCCTCGAACCGCGCTCCATCGATGCCGACACGCAGGCCTTCCTCATCCCCGCCGGTGCCGGCGGCACCTTCCACATGTCTTTCGCTGCCGACCGCGCCTATCGCGTCGGCTTGGGCCTCGGCGGCGCGCTCGCCGCGCTGACCACCGCGCTGTGTCTGCTCGTCATGGCCCGCGGCCCCCGCTCCCAAGCCGCTGCCCCCGCCTCGCCTACTGCTTCCGCTGCTTCGTCCGAGGCGTACGCAGCACACGACACAACCTCGACCAGCCCAGTCGCCGATGCCGCCCTGCCGGTATCCTCCGCAGCTTCCCAAATGCTCTCGCCCGCCCGTGTTGCTCACTCGTCTACCTCGGCGCGTGTCCTGCTAGCCCTGCTCATTGCGGCAACGATGGCTCTCGTCGCAGGTCTGCCCGGTGTGGCCGCCGCTGCCGCGGCGTGGGCCATCACCCGCTGGACCACGCTGCGCTCCGACTATCTGGCGGGTATGCTCACCCTTGCCGCGGGCGCGATGCTCGCCCGCGCACCTTGGCCCGCGGAGGGCTACGCCGGCGACTCGCTGCTCGTGCAACTGCTCTGCGTCGCGGCCATTACCTGTGCCTGCCTCCCGCCCCGCAGCACGCCCTAGGTACCCTGCCTCACCGCATATGGTTCCCCTCAAAAGGCATTAGTCAGAAGGTGTCTTTGGGGTCAAGGAAACCATCTGCGGCGATATAAAAGGTTTGTTTGGGGGCAAGGAAACCGTTTGACTAATGCCTTCTGGAAAATGCCATGTGTGAAGTGCCGTCTACGACCCCACCGAACCGGCGGAATCATCAGAGCCAGCAGGGCTGGCGAGGGATCCGGAACTGGCATTGCTCGCAGAAGCGGAGCCGGCAGGGTTATCTGCCTGGCGCGGCAACGAACGCGGAACGGCGATGCGACCGCGCGTAAAGGCGAGGGAGCGGATGAGGTCGCGGCCGGGGACCTCGACAAGCACGTAGGTCGCAGCAGACAGCACGCAGCTGACCACCACCGTAAAAGCCAGCACCACCGCGAAATCCCAGGCAGCACCCGAGAAGGCAGACACACCCAACAGCGGGAAGGCGATGGCCAGCACCGCCACATGCCACATGAAAACCCCATATGACCAGCGGCCCAGCGCCCGCATCACAGCGGAGGAGAGCCAGCTTTCGCGCGGCGCCAGCGCCACCGGCACCACGATGCACGCCCCGCACACGGCCCCCGCCGCAATGCGCCGCGCAAACTCACCCGGTTCTGGATGCACCAAGCCCTGCGGGCCGAACCACTCGCGGCTGGCCAGCCACACGCAGCCCGCCGCCACCGCCCAACAAGCGGGCCGCACAATGCGCCCGGCGCGCACACGCACGCCAGCTGCCTCCGCCTCCGCGGCCAACATTCCCACCGCAAACCACGAGAAATACGCGGGCGGCCAAATCTGCGTATTGACATCGCCGGATTCATATCCGGCCACAAACGACAGAAAACCCCAGAACAAACTCAGCACGCCAGCTCCAGCAATAAGTGCAACCCGCGGGCGCGCCGAAAGCCTATCCAACAACCACGCCAACAGCGGCAACACCGCATAGAAGGCGAACTCCACGCACAGCGACCACAATTGCGTTAACCCGGGAACCAAGCCGTCAGCAATATAGAGCTGCGTGCCGGTCAGGTTGGTGATGACTTGCGGGAAGGTTAAGGGGGAAGCGTCGGGAAGCAAGGCGAGTACCGCCACCACGCACACCACATACAGCGGTGCCAAACGCGCCACACGAGAAAGAAGATACTGCCCCGCCGTGTGCGCATGCCGCCGGCGCCACAGCAAGAAACCGCTGAGCACGAAGAAGACCGCCACCCCATAATCCAAGCGCTCAGCCCAGGCCCAACCGGTTGCCGTCTGGAAGGACACGTGCGTGATCACGACTGCCAATGCAGCCAGCGCACGCACGCCTTCGAGCTCAGGGAGAAAGCGCATGGCCCACTACGATACTATTTCTGCAGTGAATCCCTCGACCGATCGGAGCTGACGTGTTCCTTCGCTCCCGCCTAGCGCAGGTGACGATTGCCGCCGCGGTATTCCTCATACTCGGGTCCATCCTTCCGCCGCTGTATAACAACCAGTCCCGCCCATTGCCCAGGGACCTCGACATCACGGTCCGCGCGGAACAGGACGGGGTCGAGTTCACCCGCCACACCACTACCGCCCCCGCGGAGAAGGATTCCGTGGCCCACGCTGAGTCCACCACCACGCTCACCGTAGATGGCGAGACCTTCGCGCACATCACCGAGAAATCCCTGCTCAACCGCGAGTCCACCTACCCGGTAGCGGGCCCGAACACCACGCAGCACATCGAGCTGTCTGCCTTCGACGTGCAGGTGGAGGACCGGATCGAGCGCGATGGCATCAGCTACTTCTTCCCCGCTGGCGCGGAGCAGCGCTCCTATCCTTTCTTCGACCCGCTCACCCAGGACGCGGACCCCATCGATTTTTTGCGCGATGAGAAGCTCGACGGCATCCCGACCTATGTCTTCCACCAGGATGTCGCGCCGGTTCCCCTCGCGGAGGTCTTCGCCTTCGACAACCAGCGCTCCGGCCCGGCGGGGGATTTCTACTCGCCGGAATCCCTTGAGCGCTACAACCTCAAGCCGAATTCGCACGTCATCCTCGAGCCTTTCTACGCGGTGAGCCGCACGGTATGGGTAGAGCCCACGACGGGCACCATCCTCAACGAGGAGGAACACCCGCGCGTCTTCTGGGCCACTGACGCGCGCCAGGCCCAGGCCATGGTTGACGCCGATGACACACAGGAGCGTGCGCTTCTCGACGTCCCCCTCTCCTGGTCCGACTCCACCCGCACCGAACGCCTCGACTCTGTTCGCCGGGTCATCGACACGGTCAAGATCTTGAGCCTTGTGGGCTGGTTGGGCAAGGCCATCGGCGTGGTGTTGTTGGCGGTGGCGGCCGCGATGTTTATGCGCCGCCATTCGGCGCAGAGCGCGTAGGCGCCCGTGACTACTTCCCGTACGGTGCGCACCACCCTCGGCGCGTGGAGCGTGGTGCTCGTGCTCGCCGTGTGTTGGCCTTTTGTGCTGCCCGGCGAGTTCCTGTGGCGCGACATGGTGCTGCTTGATCACCCAGCTCTGAGCGCCGCCGCCTTCGGCGCCGGTGACCTGCCCGCGCGCAATGCCCCGCAGGATGGCATGCTGGCTCTGCTCGGCGGGGTGTGGTTGGCCAGGGTCTTCATCCTTGCTGCTGCGAGCGCCTCGGCGTGGGTGGCGGGTCTGTGGGCGTGCCAGCGCACACAGTTCAGCCCGTGGGCAGCAGCCGCGGCGATGGCGTGCGCGGTGGCCAATCCTTTCGTCATCGAGCGCCTCCTGCAGGGCCAGTGGTCGTTGGCAGTCGCCGCCTGGTTAGCGCCCGTGATCGCGTGGGGTTGCCTCACTGCGCGCCCGCGCGTGGCGTGGTTGGCGCTGTGGGTTGCGTCCTTGACGCCCACCGGCGGGCTCTTCGGGGGACTCATCGCGGTTGCCTGTGAGCGCGAAGGGCGAAGAAGGTGGCTCTTCGCGGGCGGCTCAGTCTTGTTGTGGTTGCCGTGGTTGGTCCCCAGTTTCATGGGCGGTGTCCTCACCGCCCCCGCCGCCCACGGCGAACCCGCAGCACAAGCCGCGGCCTTTGCCCCGCGCGCGGAGGCCTACGTGGGGGCGGTCGGCTCGCTGCTCGGCTTCGGCGGCATCTGGAATGCCGCGGCGGTACCAGCGTCCCGCGAGCAGGGCTTCGCCCTGGCAGGCCTGGCTGTTGCCGCCCTCGCCGTCCTGGGGGCTTCCCGCCTGCCCCGGCGCGAGCTGCGCCCGCTCGCGGTCCTGGCTGTTCTCGGCATGGGTCTGGCCATCCTCGGCGCGCTGACACCCGGGCTTACTGCCTTCGCCATCGAGCACATCCCCGGTGCAGGCCTGCTGCGCGATTCCTCCAAGCTCACCCTGCTCGCCCTGCCGCTGGCCGTCGCGGGAATCGGAGCCCTGCGCCAGCTTCCGGCCGCGCTCGCCCTGTGTGCCTGCCTGCTCCAAGCCCCCGATGCCCCGCGGGAGCTCGCCGTGTTGAAGCCACGAGAGACGGGCATCGACCGCCAGCTCATCGAAGAGCTCGACGGGCGCCTGACCTTCTTCGCCGACCGTCCCGCCATGGTCGAAGTCGACGGCGGCATCGCCCTCGACCCCTACTCCAAAGCCGCCAACAAGCTCGACTCCGGCGAGCTCACCGTAGACGGTGTGACAGTGGATGAGCCATCGCCGCATTACCTCGCGGCCGCCGAGGCCTGGAGTGAACGCGACCTCCACCGATTAGAAGAACTCGGCGTGGGCGCAGTCGTCGAAAAGGGAGGCATCGTTGCCACCACGAACGCGCAACCGGCACCCGCCCCGTGGGGGCTTAGCGCCGCCTGGTGCGCACTTCCGCTTCTAGCAGTTCTTCGAAGCGCGCGCCGGTTTTCTCCCACGAAAAAGTAGCCGCCAACTCGCGCGCCGCGTTGCCTAAACGGTGGCGGAGGGAGGGGTCGTCGACAAGCGTGCGCACCGCTTGCGCGAACTCCTCCTCGCGCTGCACCAGGACACCGGTCTCACCGTCGATAACGCTGTCTTGCAGGCCGAATGTATAACCCACCGTGGGAACCCCATGTTGGGCCGCCTCCATGACTGCCAGTCCCCAGCCTTCTTTACGGGAGGGCATGAGGTGCACGTCGGCACGCGCGAGGAGCGCATGTTTATAGTCCTCGGTGACCTGACCGCGGAAGCGCACGCGGTCTTCCACCCCGTGGGCCCGGGCGTACTCGCGCAGCTGGGACTCCCACCAGCCGGAACCGATGACGTCGAGAAGCGCGCCCGGAATCCGCGCCACGGTGTCCATGGCGTGCTCAATCTGCTTGTGCGGCACCAGGCGCGACAAGGTCACCAGGTGGATATCGGCCTCGGGCTCCAGCGTGGGTACGTGCTCCGGCAGGGTGTCTACGCCGTTTTCAATGATGTGCGCACCGTGGATCCCCAGCTTCTCCAGGTCGCGCTTCGAGGCCTCCGAGACCGTTACCCATGTGTTGTGGCGGTAGAGCGCGGGGACGACGCGAGATTCCAGGAACCACCCCAGCCGCGCCAGCACGGGCCCGGCCACCGGCCACTGCTCGCGGTGGCAGTGGTGCGTCAGAATCACCACGGGCGCGCGGGTCGCCAGGCGCGCGAAGAAGGGGATGCCGTTGTGCGTATCCACCACAACGTCAGCGCCGCGCAAAGCGCGGCGCCCCAATAAAATCGACAACAGCGCACGCGGGTACACGCTGAACTTGGCCCCGGCGCGCGAATAGAGCACACCATTGCGGCGCTCGCGCTTAGCGGCGTTCATGTGGCGCGCGGTGCGGAAGACCACCTCGTGGCCCTGGGCAGCGAGGTATTCCCCGACGCGCTCGAGGTAGCGCTCGGAGCCGCCACCTTGCGGGTGGGTGGAATCGCGCCAGCACAAAAGAAGGATTTTCATGACGATGCTTTAGCCTAGTGGGTTATGAAACGCACCCGTGCCTTAGCCACACTGCGCCGCTCCTGGCGGCTGCTGCGCTCCTTCCGTTTTGAGCAGACAGCACCCGCGATCTTTTATGGGGGGCTGGCTGAGGACACCGCCGCGCTTGTCGACACCCTCTCCCGCGACCATTCTTTGTCCCTTACCGGCGCGCGCGTGCTCGACGTCGGGGGCGGGCCCGGCTATTTCGCTTCAGCTTTTGCCCAGCGCGGGGCCAGCTATGTGGGGCTGGAGCCGGACGTGGGCGAGATGTCCGCCGCCGGCATCGAGGTGGCCCAGGCTGTGCGCGGCGATGGCACGCGCCTGCCTTTCGCGGATGACACCTTCGACATCACGTATTCCTCCAACGTGGCCGAGCACATCCCCAATCCGTGGGACATGGGCGAGGAGATGCTGCGCGTAACCAAGCCCGGCGGGCTGGTGATCGTGAGCTACACGGTGTGGCTGGGACCCTTCGGCGGGCACGAAACCGGCCTGTGGGAGCACTACGTGGGCGGCGAGTTCGCCCGCGACCGCTACACCCGCCGCCACGGCCACCCACCGAAGAACGTCTTCGGCACCTCGCTCTTTGCGCTCTCCGCCCGCGAGGGCTTGGACTGGGCGCGACGTGAATCGTCGCGTGGTTCGGAGCTCGTCGCAGCTTTCCCGCGCTACCACCCGTGGTGGGCCTGGTGGGTGCTCAAGGTGCCGGTGCTGCGCGAGTTCCTCACCTCTAACCTGGTCCTCGTCCTGCGCGCTTAATCCCCGAAAACGCCGAATGCTCCCCCGCAGGGGAGCATTCTTTAGATGCGAAGACTAGGAGGCAGACTCAACGCGCTCCTTGAGGGCGGAGAACTGGTCCCACACCTCAGACGGAACGCGGGAGCCCAGGAAGGTCAGGTACTCCTTGTTGTCTTCCATGTCGCCAGCCCAATCGGCCGGGTTCACGGCAAGCGCCTCGCGGACGTCCTCGATGTCGAAGTCCAAGCCGGTGAGGTCGATATCCTCTGGGCGGGCGGTGTGGCCCACGACGGTCTCAACGGCGTCGACGTTGCCCTCGATGCGGTCCACGATCCACTTAAGAACGCGGGAGTTCTCGCCGAAGCCCGGCCACAGGAAGCGGCGGTCCTCACCGCGGCGGAACCAGTTCACCAGGAAGATGGCCGGCATGCGGTCGCCGCCCTTTTCGCCCATATCGATCCAGTGCTGCAGGTAGTCACCGGCGTTGTAGCCCATGAACGGCAGCATGGCCATCGGGTCGTGACGCAGGGCGCCGACTTTGCCCTCAGCGGCAGCGGTCTGGCCGGAGGAGAGCAGGGCGCCAATCATGGTGCCGTGGTTCCAGTCGAAGGCCTGGGTCACCAGCGGGACGGTATCCGCGCGGCGGCCGCCGAAGAGGATGGCGTCAATCTTGACGCCCTTCCAGTCATCAAACTCCGGCGCAGCGGACGGGCACTGGGTAATCGGCACGCAGTAGCGGGAGTTCGGGTGCGCAGCCTTGGTGGTCGAAGCCGGGGTCCAGTCGTTGCCATGCCAGTCGATGAGGTGCTCCGGGGCCTCGCCCATTTCCTCCCACCAGACATCGCCGTCGTCGGTCAGCGCGACGTTGGTGAACAGGGTGTTTCCCGGCTCCATCGTCTTCATGGCGATCGGGTTGGAGTCGTAGTTGGTGCCCGGTGCCACGCCGAAGAAACCGTTCTCCGGGTTGACGGCGTACAGGCCGTCTTCGCGCAGCTTCAGCCACGCGATGTCATCACCCACGACCTCGGCCTTCCAGCCCGGGATAGTCGGGGTGATCATGGCCAGGTTGGTCTTACCGCAGGCGGACGGGAAGGCGGCCGCGATGTGGTACTTCTTGCCCTCCGGGTTGGTGAGCTTCAGGATGAGCATGTGCTCTGCCATCCAGCCCTCTTCCTTCGCCATCACGGAAGCGATACGCAGCGCGTAGCACTTCTTGGCCAGGATGGCGTTGCCTCCGTAACCGGAACCGTAGGACCAAATCTCCTTGGTCGCCGGGAACTGCGTGATGTATTTCTTCTCGTTGCACGGCCACGCGACGTCCTCCTGACCCGGCTCCAGCGGAGCACCAACGGAGTGCAGGGCGTGGACAAAATCGCCGTTCTCACCAATCTTGTCCAGAGCCTGCTGGCCCATGCGGGTCATGATGCGCATGGAGAGCACAACATAAGCGGAGTCGGTGAGCTGCACGCCGAGTTTGGGGTCCGGGTCGCTGATGGGGCCCATGCAGAAAGGCACCACGTACATGGTGCGGCCCTTCATGGAACTGCGGAAGGCCTCGGTCATCTCTTCCTTCATGGCTGCCGGCGGGGCCCAGTTGTTGGTGGGGCCTGCGTCCTCCTCAGTCTCGGTGCAGATGAAGGTGCGGGACTCCACGCGGGCGACATCCGACGGGTTCGAGCGAGCCAGGTAAGAGTTCGGGCGCTTCTCCTCGTTGAGCTTAATCAGGGTGCCCTTTTCCACTAGCTCGGCGGCGAGGCGGTCAGCCTCCTCCTGGGAGCCATCTACGAAGACGACCTCTTCCGGCTGGAAGAGCTCGACGCTCTCACTGATCCACGAAATAAGCTTCTCGTTCTTCGTGGGCAGTTCACCTACAAGGCCCTTAATGGTTGCGGTCATCTCACATTCTCCTGTGGTCGGTGTGGCCAGGGTGCTCTTAATCATCGATGCAGACGGTTGCCCCCATCGACGTTTCACCAACCAGAGTACGGGCACTGGTGATCACAGAATGTGTAATACAGCCCACCCTGGTTATATCCACCCTGGTCACCCCGACTAATCCAAGGACAACGAAGTGTGAAATAGGGCACGCCACCATCAATTACACCCCCGCACAGGGGTAAATAACCTTTGGCTTAGCCATCCCGTACGCCCGTCCCATTACCCCCACACCGCTTAAACCTCCGTCACACAGCCACTTACCCGTCCACGGCGCGGCACGTTGCCCCTCACCCCTGCTTAAGGGAACAATGTCAACTGATGAATAGTGCAGACTCCTCCCAGAATCCCGCCGCGCAGATGCCTCACGGCCGCGGCCTCCAGACGGATTTCAACGCCGAGTTCAATAATGATTTGGACTACCCACGCCTCGGCAACGTGACCTTCCGTCGCGGCACCCTCACTGACAACCAGAACGCCCTCTTCGAGGAGCACTGGCCTCAGTTGGGACGCCTGCTTGCCGACGAACCCCTCGACATCCCCGCCTGGTTCGGCCGCGAGGGGGCGAAGACCATCGTCGAGATCGGCTCCGGCACCGGTACCTCCACGGCTGCAATGGCCCCGTTGGAAAAGGACACCAACATAGTTGCCGTCGAGCTCTACAAGCCGGGCCTGGCCAAGCTGCTGGGCTGCATCGTCCGCAACGATATTGAGAACATCCGCATGGTCCGCGGCGATGGCATCGAAGTTCTCATGCGCATGTTCGCGCCCGAGTCCCTCGACGGCATCCGCATCTTCTTCCCGGACCCGTGGCCCAAGGCCCGCCACCACAAGCGCCGCATCATCCAATCCGGCACGCTCAACCTCTTCGCTTCCCGCCTCAAGCCGGGCGGCGTGCTCCACGTGGCCACCGACCACGCCGGCTACGCCGAGTGGATTAACGAGCTCGTCGAGGTCGAGCCTTCCCTCGACTACAAGGGCTGGCCCTGGCCGGAGTGCCCCATCCTCACCGACCGCCAGGTCATCACCAAGTTTGAGGGCAAAGGCCTGGATAAGGAACACGTCATCACCGAGTACCTGTGGGAGAAGAAGTAATGGCCGGAACCTACCTTCTGGTGTGGGACGCACCCAACATGGACATGGGGCTCGGCGCCATCCTCGGGGGGCGCCCCACCGCCGCCTACCGCCCGCGTTTCGACGCCATCGGCCGCTGGCTGGTGGACCTGGCCTTCGATAACGACGCCACCCCTGAGGCCGCCGTTTTCACCAACGTCAGCCCCGGCGGCGCCGACGTCATCCGCCCCTGGGTCGAGGCTATCCGCAACGTCGGCTTCGCCGTGTTTGCCAAGCCAAAGCTCCACGAGGACGATGATGTCGACCCCGACATGGTCGAATACATCAAGGCCAACCGCGAGAACCTCTCCGGTGTCATCGTGGCTTCTGCCGACGGCCAGAACTTCCAGCACCTGCTTGAGCAGCTCTCCGCTTCCGGCCTGCCCACCTGCGTGCTTGGATTCCACGAGCACACCTCCTGGGCGCTGACCCATCCCGATATCGAGTTCGTCGACCTCGAAGACATCGAGGGTGTCTTCCGCGAACCGCTGCCGCGCGTGAACCTGGACAACCTGCCTCCAGGCGGCGCCTGGCTGCAGCCTTTCCGCCCGCTGTCCGCGCTGCTTCCGGAGCGCGCGCCCGAGCACAGTTAGGAGCCGCATGTTTTATTCTTGGGGCCGCTTCTCCTATGCCCACCGCAAGGTCATCCCGCTCATCATCGTCGGGCTCATCCTCGGCCTCTTTGTCGGCTTCGGCACGCGCCTTGAGGAGCGCATGAGCCAGGAGGGCTGGGAGGACCCAGGGGCGGCGTCGACAAGCGCGGCACAGATCGAGCTGGAGACCTTCGGCCGCGACAACTCCGGCGACGTCATCCTGCTTTTCGACGACCCCGATGCCCACGCCGCTGAGGCCAAGGCCTTCCTAGACCAACTCCAAACTGACCATCCGGAGCAAATCGACTCCGTCACCAGCTACTTTGATAAGCGCAACCCGAACCTCATCACGCAGGACCACTCCACGGCCTTCGCCGCCATCGGTCTGAAGGGCGACGGCGAACAGACCCTCAAGGACTTCCGCGCCATCGAGGATTCGCTGCACTCCAGCGACTTGCCGGTACAGGTAGCGGGTGCCACCGCCGTGGCTGACGCGCTGGATGAGGGCATGGCCAAGGACATCTCCCGCGCGGAGAAGGCCGCGCTGCCGCTCGTCGGACTGCTGCTGCTGATTGTCTTCGGCTCCGTCGTCGCGGCCTTCATGCCGCTCGTCGTGGGCGGCCTGTCCATCCTGGGCTCCCTGGGTATCCTCTCGATCCTGGCTGGCTTCCAGCAGGTCAACGTGTTTGCGCAGGCCGTCGTCACGCTGCTGGGCTTGGGCCTGGCCATTGACTACGGCCTGTTCATGGTCTCCCGCTTCCGCGAGGAGCTGGACAAGGGCCGCGATACCAAGGAGGCCGTGGCGATCACCACCGCCACCGCCGGCCAGACCGTGGTCTTCTCCGCCGCGATGGTGGCCGTATCCCTCTCTGGACTTTTCCTCTTCCCGCAGGCCTTCCTCAAATCCGTGGCCTATGGCTCCATCTCCGCGGTGGGCCTCGCCGCACTCCTGTCGGTGACGGTGCTGCCCTCGCTATTTGGCATGCTGGGCCCCAACATCGACAAGTGGACCGTGCGCAAGACTTCGCGCCGCGGGCGCCGCATCGAAGACACCTGGTGGTACCGGATGCCGCGCTGGGCCATGGGCCGCGCGGGGCTAATGACCACCGCCATCTGTGCGCTGCTCATCGCGCTGACCCTGCCGGTGCTGGGCGTGAAATTCGGCGGTATCAACGAGACCTACCTGCCACCCAACCAGGACGCGCGCGTGGCGCAGGACCAGTTCAACGAGCAATTCCCGTCCTTCCGCACCGAGCCGGTCAAGCTGGTGGTGAAGAATGCGACGAATGAGCAGCTTGTGGACGTCGTCATGCAGGCCCGCTCCATCCAGGGGCTTACCGAGCCGATGGGCCCGAAGACCGCGACCGTCGACGGCACCACCGTCCTCGGCGCCGGTATTCAGGACCGCGAGGACTACGCGCGGATCGTCCACGAGCTGGAGAACATTGAGGCACCGGAGGGCGTGGAGCTCTACGTCGGCGGCACCCCGGCCATGGAGGTCGAATCCCTCGACGCGCTCTTCGACACGCTGCCCTGGATGGCCCTCTACGTGGTGCTAGCCACCTTCATCCTCATGGCGCTGGTCTTCGGCAGCTTCATCCTGCCGCTGAAGGCCATCATCATGACGCTGCTTTCCTTGGGCGCGACGCTGGGTATCTTGACGCTCATGTTCGTCGATGGCCTCGGTTCCGGCCTGCTCAACTTCACCGCCGGCCCGCTGATGAGCCCGATTCTGGTGCTCATCATCGCCATCGTCTTTGGCCTGTCCACGGACTATGAGGTCTTCTTGGTCTCGCGCATGGTCGAGGCCCGCCGCCGGGGTGCCTCCACGGACGAGGCCATCGCTGCGGGTACCGCGCACACCGGCGGCATCATCACGGCGGCTGCGCTCATCATGATTGTGGTCGCGGGGGCCTTCGGCTTCTCCGACATCGTGATGATGAAGTACATCGCCTTCGGCATGATTTTTGCACTGCTTATCGACGCCACCATCGTCCGCATGCTCCTCGTCCCCGCCGTCATGCACCTGCTGCGCGAGGACAACTGGTGGGCACCGCGCTTCCTCACACGCCTGACCCATCGCCTCGGCGGCGAGAACGCTCCGGTTGCCGAACCGGCCCTGTCCACCGCATCCGCTGCTGAGCCGACGCCCAGCGCCCCAGTGCTGAACGACGAAGAGGCCGCACCGGCTGAACAAGCTGCGCCGTCCACCGCCCTAACTACCGAGCGGGACGAGCCGCGTTCTTCGGCTGGGTCCACCGAACAGTCAGAACCGCACACCTCCCCCGTGGCGCCGGCTGAACAGGTCGAGGAGGCGTCGCCAAGCACTGCGAACGAAGCCGCCGTACGCGGGGACCGCAGCGCCGACACTGACGCGGAGCTCATCCCCTTCTCCGAGCTGGTCAAGCGCCTCAAGTCCACGGATGGTCGATGAAGAAGAACTGGCTGACCTGGATAATCTCCCTGCTGATTCTGGCCGCGCTAGCGTGGTTCTTCCGCGACCAGCTGGACTTCATCTCCGAGGGATTGCGCCGCCTGCGCCACGCTGAACCTTTCCCCGTGGTGCTGGTGGTGTTCTTCGCACTGCTCTCCATCGCGGGCATGGCGGAGGTGATGAAGCGGCTCATCGGCGCGGGCGGCGTCAAGGTGCCGCTGCGCGAGACCTACGCCATCACGCTGGCCTCCAATGCGTGGTCCACGACTCTGCCGGCGGGCCCCGCCTTTTCGGCTTTGCTCACCTTCCAGGTGCAGCGCCGCTGGGGTGCGTCCGTGGCGCTGTGCAGCTACTTCCTGTTTTTATCCTCGATCATTAGCTCGATGTTCCTCGCGCTCATTGGCTTGGGCGGGGTATTTTTCCTCAACGCGGATATGGCTCTGGGATCGCTGATCACCACGGTTGTCCTCATGCTCGCGGCGCTCGGGGGCATCTTCTGGCTGACCTCGCACCCGGTGACCCTTGAGCGCTGGCTGCGCAAGCTGCGGCCCGGCCCGAAGCGGGACCGTGCGATTCAAGAGGTGCGCAACTTGGGCGAGGTCCACCTTTCGCGTGGCCCCTTTGCTGTGGTTGCTGGGACGTCGCTGGTTCACCGCCTGGCCGATATGGCAGCGCTGTGGGCCTCCGTGTGGGCGGTGACCGGGGAGATTCCGTGGCTGCGCGCCGGTGCCGATGACACCACCCTGGCCGGTGTGGCCCTGGCCTTCCTCGCCGCGAAGCTGGCTGGCTCCGCACAGGTCACCCCGGGTGGTGTCGGCACGGTGGAGGCCGCGCTCATCACCCCGCTGGTGGCCACGGGCCTGACCGTGGTGCACGCCACCTCCGCCGCCATCATCTACCGGCTTATTTCCTTTGCGCTCATCACTATCATTGGATGGGTCATCTACTTCGCCCATTACGCCCGCGATGGCTTCTCTTACGCGGCGTTGAACCGGAAGGAATCCTAAATGCGCGTTGCCCCGCTTATCGACGTCCTCGCTCTCGCCCTCTTCGCCATCTTCGCCCGCCTGGCGCACGGGGGTCTGAGTTTTAGCTCCTGGGTTGATGCCTTCTGGCCGTGGACCGTGGGCGCGTTGGTTGGCTGGGTCATCATCATGGCGGCGAAGCTGAGCGGCCTGTGGAAGGAGGGCGTCGTCGTGTGGCTGAGCGCCATCATTGGCGGCATGGCCCTGTGGATGCTGGTCAACGGCCGCCTACCGCACTGGTCCTTCCTCATCGTGGCCACCGTGATGTCCGCGCTGTTCTTCTTTGGCTGGCGGGCCATCGCGGCCTTTGCTTCCCGCTCCCGCGCCTAGAATCTTTGCCATAGTCGGCTACCCGTCGACCTACTTTCACCCCTTTACGCCCTTGCAAATGAGCGTTTGAGCTGGGATTTTAGCGTTCCGGTTGCGGGTCGGTTCGGGCCGGTTTAGTGTGTGGGTCATGAAGTTGGGGGACTTACTCGGGGTACTCGCTCGCGGCATGCACGTCGTATCCTTGTGCGCTGGCCACACCCGTGAGGAGATGATGGCGCTGGGTGCGACGCCGCGCGTGGCGCGGCAGCTCGAGGGACTCCACCGCGTGTATTTTGGCCAGACTGCTTTCAGCGCCAAGCAGCGCCGCGCCCGGGAGACCAACCATGCGTTGGATACGCTGCTGCAGATTGAACGACACGTCGCGCGCGTCAAGAATTCGCGCCAGGCTTGGGACCTACGAGTGGAATTGTGCGCTACTCCGGAGAGTGAGATTGCGGACGTGGCGAAGCGCAGGCTCGCGGAGCTCACTCCCGAGCCCACTCCTGGCGTCCGCGTGCGACGCAGCACGGGCGGCATGCACAAGCTCATCATCACGGATCGCCCGCGCGCGATTGCCAATTTAGTGGGTACGCTCAAAGCCACATCAGAGGACCTGCTCAAGGCAGTCCACGAGGTCTTTTCCGGCAGTGGCGCGCCGAAGCCGGCATTGCATGCGCACGTCATTGTGCGCCTTGAGCAGCTGGACAAGATTGTGCGGGGCGAGGGCGATGACATCCTTCTGCAGGCAACCGACGGCGGCACGATGACGGGCGCGGAGTTCCTCCGCACGACGTTTGCCGAGCGCGGCTTCGTCTCCCTCTTTCACCCGGTGGAAGGGCCGGTCAATGTGTATTACGGCAGCCGCTTCGCCAACGATAAACAGCGGCTCCTGCTCTGCGCAGAGCATCCGACGTGCGCCTGGCTCGGCTGCACAAGACCGGCCGCGGAATGCCAGATGCACCACATCAGAAGGTGGCAGGATGGCGGACCGACGAACCTCGACAATCTCGTGCCGTTATGTAAGTACCACAACGCCATCAATGACGATGACCCCGCCCGCCCCACGTATCGCGGACGCATCGATCGCATCGAGGGACGCATGGCGTGGCTGCCTCTCGACGGTAGACCGCCAGTCCCCCTCCCCAGCCCGGTCTGGGATTAAAAAAGCCCCTCCGCAAGGAGGGGCTAGAAGCGCTGGCTTACTTCGAGCTCAGTGCGCCAACGTTCACGCCGGCCTGGTTGAGAAGCATGATGACGAGGTTGATGATGTCACCGCTGAGGTCAAGAACGCTAGAGAGCATTGGGTTTCTCCTTTGATTGAATTCCTAGTCTTTAGGCTTATCGGATAAAACAGGCTCACATGTTACGCCGAGACACAAAATTCAGCGCGATCCGCAGGCCTTCTTCGCCCGCCGCCAGGTTTAAACGACGCTAGAGCGGGGAGATGGTGTGCTTCTTGGGCAGGTCCTTCTCCTGCTTATCGGCAAGCTGGCGCAGCGCGCGGCGCAGGGCCAAGCGCGACTCGGAGGGCTTAATCATGCCATCGAGGTAACCGCGCTCCGCGGCGACATAGGGCGCGGTCATGGTCTCGTCGTAGAAGTCCATGAACATCTTCTTCGTCATGGCGCGCTGCTCCGGGGTCTCGGCAGCCTCGAGCTGCTTGCCTGCAATCATGACCACGGCGGCGGCCGAGCCCATCACTGCAATCTGGGCCGTCGGCCACGCCAGGTTGATGTCACCCGTCAGGTTCTTCGAACCCATCACGGCATACGCGCCGCCATAAGCCTTGCGCACAATGAGCGAGACCTTCGGCACGGTGGCCTCGACCACCGCAAACGCGAACTTCGCGCCGCGGTGAATCAAGCCCGCCTTCTCCTGGTCCACGCCCGGCAGGTAACCCGGCGTATCCACCACGAAGACCAGCGGGATGTTGTAGGCATCGCAAATACGGATAAAGCGCGCGCCCTTATCGGCGGCATCCGCATCGATACAGCCCGCTGAATGCATCGGGTTATTCGCAACAAAACCCACGGCCTTGCCATCGATACGGCCAAAGGCGGTGATGACGTTGGGGGCGTAGTTCTCCTGGATCTCGATGAGATCGTCGTCGTCGCCAAGCTGCGTGAGCAGGTCCATCATGTCGTAGCCGGCGTTCGTGTCATCCGGCATGAAGGAATCCAGCTCGGTGTCCTCAGCTACCTCGTCATCAGTAGGCGCGTCGAAGACCGGGGACTCGTCGAAGCAGGTCAACGGCAGGTGGTCGAGCAAATCGCGCACCATGTCGAAGGCCTCATCCTCCGAGGGCACCACGACGGACACGTTGCCGTTGAGCTCCTGCTGGCGCGCGGAACCCAAGTCGTGGGAAGAGATCTCCTCGCCCGTGACCTCCTTGATCACGTTCGGACCCGTCACGTACATCTCCGCCTCACCATCGACAGCGATGATGAAGTCCGTGGTCACCGGCGCATACACCGCGCCACCAGCGGACTTGCCCATCATGATGGAAATCTGCGGGCTGCGGCCACTAAGCGGCAGCTGGCGGCGGGCAATCTCCGAGTACATGGCCAGCGACGTCACCGCGTCCTGAATACGCGCACCGCCGGAATCCTGGATGCCGATGACCGGGCAGCCAATCTTGATGGCCAAATCCATGATATCCGTGACCTTCTTGCCAAAGGTCACGCCCACGGAACCGCCGTAGACCGTCTTATCGTGCGCGTAGATGCACACCGGGCGGCCGTTGATGCGGCCGTGGCCGGTGACCACGCCGTCGGAGTAGATCGCATCCGGGTCACCGGGGGTCTTGCCCAGGGCGCCGGTTTCGACGAAAGAGCCTTCGTCGAGAAGCGCGGCGATGCGTTGGCGCGGAGTCGAGCGCCCCGCCTCATCGCGGCGTGCCCGGGAGCGTTCACTACCGGGGTCCTGGGCGCGCTCGAGGCGCTCGCGTAGGTCCGCTAGCTTGTCAGCGGTGCTAGTCACTTCCGAATCTTCTCCTCGATCCAATCCTCCATGTGCTTGCCCACGATACCGATTGCGGGCTCGTCGGGAACCGCCAGGTGGTCACCCGGCAGCTGCACAATCTCCAGATCCTTCACGATAACGCCCCAACCGCCGTCCGGGTTAACTTCGGCATAGGCCGGCTCGAGCTCGATGGCGCCGTCATGCATGCGCTCGGAGCGGAAGAGGATGACGGGCACGCTTACCGACGCCCACCGTCCCATATCCAGCGAGCCCAAAATCTGGTTGTCCACGAAGGAGGCGCGCTGGTGCTCCAGCACGCCCGCGGACAGGCCGTGTTCGGAGGCGTCGGTGGAGCTGAGGAATTCCGCGAGCATGGCCATGAGAGCGTCTTCGCCCACGGTCTCCAGCATCTCGTAGGGCGGCTCGAAGTCCAGGCCATAGGTCTTCTTGGCAAAGGCGGCGTAGCGGCCCCAGCGGGCCTTGGTCTCCTCCAGCGTCTTCGGGGCCGGATGCGCTGGCTGGGTGGTATCCAGCAGAGCGATGAAGGCGACCTCGGCAGTGTCCTCGCCGCGGGCTGCGCGCTCCTGCAGCTGGTAGGCCACCTCATAGGCCAGCGCGCCGCCGAAGGACCAGCCGCCGAGCACGACCTTGCGCCCACGCGCGTAGTGCAGGATGTCCTCGATATAGGCGGCGGCGCGATCCTCCAGGCTGCCCTCAATGCGCTCCACGCCGTAGACCGCGACATCCGCCGGCAAACGACGAGTCAGCGGCTGGTAGACCACGGTGGTGCCGCCGGCCGGGTGGAACATGAAGACGGCGGGGCCATCGGCCTCGCGCAGGACACGGATATTGCCCTCGACCTCAGTTTCCAGGCCCTCGCGGACGAGGTCCGCCAGGTTCTCCAGCGCTTCAGCTTCCTGAACCTGCTGCGCGGTGACCTCGATGCCGGCGCGCTCGGTGAGGCGCTCGGCAATCTTCTCAGCCACCTCATCGCTGACCTGCGGCAGCGCGGAGGTCACGCCAGCCGCGGCCTTACCTGTGAAGGTGGCCCAGGTGCCGAAGACCATGCGCTCCGAGGCATCGCGCGGCGCGACGCCCACGCCTTCGCCGCCCTTCGCGCTCACCGCGGAGGCGTCTGGGGTGGTGTCGTCGCTCTCGGTGCGCGCGGAGGATACGTCGGCGGGCGCGGTTCCAGTTTCAGCGGCCGCATCGCCCGGCGCCTGCGCGGCAGAACCTGACTGCTCGGACACGGCCTCTTCGACCATGGTGATGACGTCGGCGAGGGAGGCGTCGCGAAGCGCTTGCACCTGCAGCGGCGGAATCTGGAAGTCATTCTCCACGCGGTTCTTGATGCGCATGCCCATGAGCGAATCCAGGCCCAGGTCAATGAGCGGCAGCTCGCGCGGGAGATCGGAGACGTCGTAGCCCATGGACTCCGACACGATGAGTGCCAAGCGCTCCTCCACGCTCTCCGTCGCCGGGTCCCAGCGCACGGCATCGGCGCCCACGTCGGGGTCCGCGAACTGCGGCGCGGTCACAGCCTGCGGCAGGCTCGGCTCCGGGGCCGCAGCGGGTTCGGCAAGGTTGAGAGTCGAGGCAAAGCCCTCCGCGACAAGCTTGGTGCTTGCTCCGTCCACGTAGTGCACCGCCAGCGACAGCCCGCCCAGCGTGCGGCGGACAATCGTGGTGACCTCGCCCTTCGCGGGCAGATCCAGGTGCTCCTCGCTTGCCGCGATGTGAGCGCCCGGGGTCACGGCCTCGGCTGCAGCCTCCAGGATGGCCAGCGCGCTCGGCGCCTGGTCGGCGTTCGTGGAGAAAGCCACCGCGCCCTCCGGCAAGCTCACGCGCGCACCCGGCAGACCGGACACACCAGAAGACGGACGAGCATTGGTCCAAAAACGTTGGCGGCGGAAGTGGGTATGGGGGGCGTCGACAAGCGCGCCGGAGCCAAAGACCTTAGTGTAATCCACCGGCGTTCCAGCAACGTAGAGCTTGCCCAGCAGGTCCAGAAGTGACTCGGTGGGCTCCACCTTGCGCTTCAGGCTGTAGAGCAGCTGCGCATCCGCCTTGCCCGCGGCAAAAGCGGTGGACATCAGGCCCATCAGCGCAATCGGGTTCGGGGAAATCTCCACGATCTGCATGTGGCCGGCCGCGAACGCCGCTTCCGCCGCGTCCTGCAGGTAGACGGGCTTGCGGGTCATGCGGATCCAGTAGTCCTCATCGTGCAGCACCGCACCGGGGCGGTAGACCTTGCCGCGGTCCACGGAGGAGAAGAGCGTCGTGTGCAGCGGGCGGGTCTCGATGCCAGCGATTTCTGCATAGAGCTCACCCAGGAGCGGGTCAACGGCGGAGGTGTGGCCAGCACCCTTGACATTGAGCGCGCGGGCGAACTTGCCCTCGCCCTCGAGGCGCTCCACCAGCGCGAGGACCTCCTCACGCGGGCCGCCCACGGTGGTCATGCCCGGGCCGGTGTAGACGGCGGGTTCGATGGAACCCGGCAGGGCGTCAATCTCCTCGGCGGAAAGCTCGACGACGGCCATGGCACCCTGCTGGTCCTCCGGCAGCGAAGCCTCGCCCTCGCCCATGAGGCGCGCGCGGTGGCAGGCGATGAGTATGGCGTCGGCCGCCGTGATTCCGCCCGCAGCGTAGGCCGCGCCGATTTCACCCATGGACATGCCGATAACGCCGGCCGGGCGCACGCCGAAGGTGGCGAGCAGGTCCGTCAGCGCGATCTGGATGGCGGTGATGGCTACCTGCGCGGTTTCGGTGTTATAGGTCTGGGCGTCGTCGTGCACCAGCTCCAGAATGGACCAGCCGGATTCGCGCTGGACGATGGCGTCAAGCTCCTCCAAGCGCTCCTTGAACAGCGGCGAGATCTCGATCATGTCCTTGGCCATCTTGCGGTGCTGGGAGCCGAAACCGGAGTACATGAAGACTGGTCCGTGCACCGTCGGGGAATCCGCCGCGGCGATCCCGACGGAGACGGTCCCCTCGGAGACCTGACGCAGGCGCTTGACAGCTTCCTCGCTTGACGACGCCGTTACTACCGCACGCGAACGCCCATGGTTGCGGCGCGCGAGGGTGCGGGCCAGGGAGAGCAGGTTCGGGTTCTCCGCTTCGATGTAGTCCGCCAGGTGAGCCGCTGCCGCGGCGCGGCGGGATGGCAGCAAACCGGAGACCGGCAGGGCTACTGGCTGGCCCTCGCCGATGGCGACCTGCGGGGCATCCTGGTGGGTCAGCCCGCGGTAATCCGTAAGAACGACGTGTGCATTGGTGCCGCCGAAACCAAAGCCGGAAACACCGGCGATTTTCTGGCCGGAGTATTCAGGCCACTCGCGCGGATCCTCGACCACTTCGAGGTGCTCTGCGTCAAAATCGATATAGCGGTTGGGGCCCACGTAGTTGATGTTTGGTGGGATGACGCCGTGGCGCATGCCTTCGATGACCTTGATGAGGCCCACGACGCCAGCGGCGGACTCGGAGTGGCCGATGTTGGTCTTGGCGGAGCCCAGCAGGGTCGGGTTGGCGGCCTGGCGGCCCGGGCCCAACACGCGGCCGAGCGCGGTGGCTTCAATGGGGTCACCGAGAATGGTGCCGGTGCCGTGGGCCTCGACGTAGTCCACGTCCTGCGGGCGGATGCCGGCGTCGGCGTAGGCGCGCTCGAGGACGTCGACCTGCGCGTCTGGGTTGGGGGCGGTCAGGCCGTTGGAGTGGCCGTCAGAGTTGACCGCGGAGCCCTTGATGACGGCGTGGATGGTGTCGCCGTCGCGCTCGGCGTCCTCCAAGCGCTTGAGCACGAGCACGCCCGCCGCATCCGCGCGGACGATGCCATCGGCATCATCGGAAAAGGCGTGGATGGCGCTGGTGGGGGAGGTAACCCCCAGCTCACTAAAGCCGATGGAGGCGTGCGGCGAGGCCAGGATGTTCACGCCGCCGGCGAGGGCCGTATCGGCCGCACCCACGCGCAGATCCTTCACCGCCTGGTTGACCGCTACGAGGGAAGCCGAGCACGCGGTATCCACGTTGAGGGAAGGGCCGCGCAAATCGAAGGCGTAGGAAAGGCGGTTAGCCACGATCGCTGAGGACGTACCCGTCATGGCATAAGGGTGCATCTCCGCCGGGTCGGCGGTAATCAGCATGCCGTAGTCATTGTTGGTGGAGCCCATGTAGACACCGGTGGCGGTGCCGCGCAGCTGGTTGGCGGGCACCCCGGCATCCTCGAGAGCTTCCCACGCCACCTCTAGGAGAATGCGCTGCTGCGGGTCCATGTTGGCTGCCTCCAGTGGGGAGAGGCCAAAGAACTCGGCGTCGAAGGAGGCGATGTCCTCGATGTAGCCGCCGTCGGTGTTTTGCTGCTCCATCTTCTCGCTGGTAATTGGGTCGGAGGAGTACTCCGACCAGCGCCCGACGGGCAACGGGCCGGTGCCCGCGCGGCCCTCGACGAGCATGGTCCAGAACTCGTCGACGTTCTTGGCTCCCGGGAAACGGCCGGCATAGCCGATGACGGCGATATCCCCGCCCGCGAGGGAAGCAGAACGCGGCGAAGCCTCACGCGGCGCGCTTTCTGCCGAGGTTCCGGCCGCGCCGTTGACAAGGCGCTCGGCCAGCTGCGCAATGGTGGGGTACTCATAGGCCACCGTGGGCTCAAGTTTAATGCCGAGGAGGTTTTCTAATTCGCCGGAGAGGACTACTGCGTCACGCGAGGACAGCCCGAAATTCTCCAGCGGTTTGGTGTCCGTGATTTCCTCTGCCGACAGGCCGGTGGTCTGCGCAACCCAGGTGCGCAGCCAGCCACGAAGCTCTTCAACGGTCATAAATCTCTAGCTTTCTTACGCGGACTAAAAATATCTAACTCTGCATTCGATTTTGCGCAGCACAAAAGCGCGCACGTCGAAGCGTACATAGGGGTTATCGACCAATTATCTCACTTTGTTAACTTGGGTTTCATAACCGACATACCCACAAGCAGCGGCAACCCCCGCTCCGCGGTTGCGCGGGAACGGGGGTTTAAGCGACGTGGGCTTTAGGAAGCGAGGTAGCTCTTCTTCGCCACGCGGCGGGCAATCTTGCCCGAAGAGGTGCGCTTGATCTCATTAGCGTTGAACCACTGGATGACGGCCGGCGTCACGCCGTGGTGCGCGGAGACTGCGGAGCGGATGGCCTCAGAGGCGGCTGCATCATCGGCTGGGTTGGCACCATCGGCGCGCTCAATGAGCAGCACGAGCTCCTCGGTGCTGCCACCCTCCACAGAGAAGGCCGCGATGGAATCCGCGCGCACGTGGCCCGAGGCCTCCTGTACGGTGCCTTCGATGTCCTGCGGGTAGTGGTTACGGCCAGCCACCACGATGAGGTCCTTGAGGCGACCGGTGATGTAAAGCTGGTTATCCACGATTGCCGCCAGGTCACCGGTGGCCAACCAGTTGTTATCCTCCGGCGCGTTCGGCACGCGGGAGCCCTCCGCCAGACGCTCGCCCAGCGTGTTGTGGAAGGTCGAGGTGGTTTCCTCCGCGCGGTCCAGGTAACCGGCTGCGCGGTTATCACCGTGGAGCCAGATTTCGCCCACGCGGCCATCCGGCAGCTCGGTCTTGGTCTCCGGGTCCACGATGGTCAGGTGCTGCGCCACCACGCCCTGGCCGCAGGAGGCATAGGCCACGGAGTCCGCGGACTTCTCCACGATGACGGCCTCGCCCGCAGCCAAGCGCTCGCGGTCGAAGTGGGAAATGATCGGGCGCTCCGGGGTCTGCGGGGTAGTCACAATCAGCGAGGCCTCCGCCATGCCATAGGAGGGGCGCAGGGTCTCACGGCGCAGGCCGTATTCTTCCTTACCGAAGGTCTCCCAGAAGGAATTCACGGCGGACTCCGTGACCGGCTCCGAGCCGATCACGATGCCATCGACGTTGCTGAAGTCCAGCGTTTCACCTTCTGCCGGTGCGCCGTAGCGCGCGGCGAGCTCGAGGGCGAAGTTGGGCACCACGGCATAGGTTCCCTGCAGCTGCTCATCGATAGGCTGGCGCTTGAGCTGGTCAATCCACCGCTTGGGCTGCTGCACGAAATCACGCGGCGTCATGATTTCCAGGTTGAGGCCCAGAATCGTCACGAAGGTTGCCAGGATGATGCCCATGTCGTGGTGCATCGGCAGCCAGGACACCACGCGCGCCGGCATCTTGATCTGCACCGCGGTGAAGATCTGCAGCACGTTGGTCATGATGTTGCGGTTGGTCAGCAGCACGCCCGCCGGGGTGCGGGTGGAGCCGGAGGTGTACTGCAGGAAGGCCGGGTGATCGATCGGCGCGGTCTGCAGCGCAGCAAGAGCGGCCTTCCCCTCTTCCGTCTCCAACGGGTTCACCCAGCTCTGCGCCAGGGAATCCGGCAGAGAGTCAATCGAAATGATGCGCGGGCGCTCAGACGCTGGGCGGTCCGCGAAATAAGCGCGGTTAGCCGCAGCTGAAATGTTGTTGGTCAGCACGATCGACGGGTTGGCATCGCCGAAGACTGCCCGCAGGTGATCGGTGTGGCCGGGCTCGTTCGGATCGTAGAGCGGAATTGGGGTCATTCCAGCGTACATCGCACCCAGGAAGCCAAAGATGTACTCGGGAGAGTTGCCCGCCAGGATGGCCACGCGGTCCCCCATCTTGCCCACCTGCTGCAGGCGTGCTGCTACCGCCTTGATGCGGGTATTGACCTGGGAGCGGGTGATATCGCGCGGGGTGCCCTCCGGATTATCGCTAAAGACCCACTGGCGCATGACCGGGCGATCCGGGATTCCCGCCTGCTGCTCCGCGGCATAGACGTGTTCGGCGAGCCCCGCCAACGTGAGGTGAGGTGGCAGGGCGATGTTGCCCTTCTCGTCAAAGAACTGGCCGATCAAGGCTTTCAGGTCCATGTGGGAAAGCTCCTTCGTAGGGTAGAGAGGGGCACGCACCCCTACTTCACGTACTTTTGACATTGAAAATATCAGAAGAGATGTGCCGAGCGTTACATGGCGCGCGGTGAGGTGGCGTGCGGGGCCGTCGCCAAGCGCTAGTGCGCGTCGATGGTGTCCTTAGCCCACTGCGTGACCCACTGGTTGGTCGTGGTCCCTTCGATGACGTCCGGATTGTAGGCATACAGTGCATGAACGCCGTTGGCGTCGATGAGATCCCGGGCGCGCTCCAGTCCGTTGCTGACGTCCAGCGGTGCATCACAAATCGAGTCATTCGGCGCGCAGATTTGGAAGGTGCGGTCCGCCAGCTCTCCGAAGCCGTTGGCGCGCTCACCGCGCATCGTGGCGCCCGGGACGATGCCCTGAATCAACGTCGAGACCGGCTGCAGGGCAATCTCCGCGCCCACGCCGCCGACGTGCGCGCCCGGGTTAATGCCCACGCCGTCCTGGCGCCGCCCGTCCGCGATGAGTGCGACACCCGCCACGCTCTCTGCGGGCACGGGCCCGTTGCCGCCGCCGATTCGGTCCGCCACATCACCCGCGATGACCGCGCCCTGCGAAAAGCCACTCAGGATGAACTTCGTGTCCGGGCAGGTCTCGTGCATATAGGACAGCTCGCCCTCTAGGCGAGAGGTTCCCTCGTTGCGGGAATCGTCGTAGCTCATCTCGTGCTGCGCATTGATGTTCTTAAACTGCGCGGTATAGGGCAGCGTCCACACCTTGACGTCCTCGGGGACGTAGGCCTCCTTCAAGGGATTCGTGATCGACAGCATGAAGGAATTCGGGTTCGCGCCTGGGTTAATGGGATCGTCGTCCGCGGCGGATTCCCACGTTCCCGGCGCGGAGATGAATTCCACGCGCGGGCACCAGTCCGGTTGCTCGGGACTCGTGTCCCCCTCCTCCTGGGAGGGGGCGGGCTCCGCCAGGTTCCCTTGCTCTCCTTCCTCGCGGGTATTGAGGAAGTGGACCGCTCCCCCGCCAATCACGGCCAGGAGAACAACGACAGCAAGGACGGTGAGTGTTTTACGCATGAAGAAATTTCTACCTTGACAAGGCGCGGGATTGGCTGGAAAATCCCTGCCACATTACTGAGCGCAGAGCTTGTCGCCCTGCTCGGTGATGAGCTGGACTACGTCCTCGTGGCTGAGTTCCGTGCGGCCCTGCTCAATGAGCTGCCCGGCCACAGCCGGCACGGTGACGGCATCGCCCTGGCAGGAAGCCTGCGCAGCACCCACCAGTTGGTCTTCTACGCCGTCGACGTTCACGCCTTTCTCAGCCACTGCAGACAGGAAGTCTTGGTCCGGGCCTTGCGGGGGCGCGGGAGAGGGGATTTCGGAGATCTCGCGCGCACCGCGGTCTTCCGGTTCCTCGCCTGACGTTCGCTCGGCGGGTGCGGATGCAGAGCTTTCGGACGCCTTGCTTGCCGACGACTCACCACTCGCCGCCGAGGAGCGCTCCAGCGGCGCCACGGAGGTTTCGGTGGCATCGCCCTCGTCGACGGTGGCGGAACCGCAAGCGCTCAGCAAGGTACCGGCCGCAAGCAGCACCGCCGCACCAGCTGCTGCGGTGGGACGGGCAGAGAAAAGACGCATGGCAGTTCCCTACTTCTTATCCGCCTGGACCTGGCCCATGACCTCACGGATGACGCCGTGCTGGAAGGACTGGGTCAGCCCGCCTGCCGGAATGGAGGCGTAGTCCTTGGTGGGCCAGCCAAACTCGCCCTGCTCCCAGCCGTGCTTGCCCCACTCGTCGAAGATCTTGCCCTTGAGGATGTAGTGCGCGCCGGAATCCATGGACCAGTAGATGTTGCCGTGCTCGAATTCCTGGAAGAAGCCGCCGTTAACGGCCTTCTCCTCGCCCACCGGGTAGCCCAGCTCGGACTCGGCAGCCTTCAGCTCCTTGTACTTCGCGCCGATAGCACCGTGCACGATGTGGGTGGAGCCATCCGGGTTGCGGGTCAGCACGCCGTTCTCGAAGTCCTGGACCTCGCCCTCGCCAACCTTGCGCGGCTCGGATACCGGGTACTTGAGGTCGCCACCCTCGAAGCCGTTCTTGCCCCAGGCGTCGAAGAGCTCCTTAGAGATCGGCCAAGCACCGGTCTCCGGGGTCCAGTAGATGGAACCGTGCTCGAAGTGGACGTAGCGGCCGCGGCCGTCCGGGGTCTTCTCCTCACCGGTCTTCGGGAAGCCCAGCCAGGAGGTCGGGCCACCGAGCTCGGAGTAGCGGGCACCGATGCGGCCAATGACGGCGTGGGCACCGGTCTCCGGGGACCAGTAAGCGGTACCGGCCTGGAAGTCCTGGGCCTTGCCGCGATCGGCAACGTCATACTCGTTGTTCACGCAGTTACCGATGATGCCGGACTTGGTGGCTTCAGCGATAGCACCGATCGGGGTGCAGTCAGCGCCGCGGTCGCTCTTGTCCAGGCCGAGGGAGTCAGCGATGTAGGGCCAGGCCTCGGTCATCTCAAACTGCCAGTATTCCCAGCTGTGTACGCCGGTCGGGCGGAACTTGACCACCGGCTCCACGCCAGCGCGCTTGGCGTAATCAACGAAGGTCTGGGTGGACATGCGGGAGATGGCCTCTAGGCCCACGCCGGCCAGGTTGGCCTGACCCTTGGCCACCGAGCCGATCTGGCCATAGTCATCCTTGCCGTTGCCGGCGGAGACGTAGACCTTCATGTCCTTGAGATTCTCGATACCCAGCTTCGGATCGTGGTCGATCCAATCCTGGGAGTAGAGGTCACCCCACATGTTGGTGGAGGTGAATCCGCCGGCATCGGCCTGGGCGGCGGTAATTGCCTCCGGCATACCGGTGGTGGTGGTATCGAGGTAGCCCGAGAAGGAGCCGACGTACTTGAAGGCCCAGGGATTGCGCTCAGCCAGGTTCATGGCGGCGGTACCGCCCATGGAGATACCGGTGACGGCGCGATTGCCGTTGGAACGGTAGCCCTTCTCCAGAACCGGAATGAGCTCCCGCATCAGGAAGGTCTCCCACATGTAGTGCCTGCCGTTGTCTTCCTTCTGCCAATCTGAGTAGAAGGAGGACTCGCCGCCCACCGGCATGATGAGGTTGACGTTGCGGTCAGCATACTGGGAGAGGATGTTGGTCTCGATGGTCCAGCCGGACTCGTCATCGCGGGCACGCAGGCCATCGAGCGCCCAGACCTCCGGGAAGGTCTTATCCGGGCTGGAGTACCAATCGCGCGCGAGCTGGATCTGCACGACCTGCTCCTTGCCCGGCATGGCAGCGGACTTGATGTAGACCTTGAGGTGGCGGTTGGTCAGGTACTCAACGCGGGAGACGGATACGCCCTCCGGCAGGCCCTCAATCTCCGGGTATTCGGTATCTACCGGGGTACGCTGCGGCGGATTAGAGGGAGCGAAAGAATCGGAGAGGTTGGAGCTGCCCAGGAGATCAGTAATGCCCTCGGTAGAGGAGCTTGAAGACTGCGCGTTGGCGATAGGCAGCAGCGCAAAGCCCACTGCCACAGCAGTAGGCAGTGCGGCGATGGTCAGGCCCTTGCGGGCTGCGGACGGGGAACGCAGGCCGGAAACTTTGGCGGACCGGCGGGGCTGAGTTGACGCAGTGTTCGGCATTGAAGAGTCCTTGTAGGGGTAAATCGAGATGCGGGCACGCGGTGCCGCAAGCGGGGCTCCGCAGGTTCCCCTCCTGCGGAACTCGCCGCCGCACGCGTGGTGAGCGGTCTAATATGTTCTCAAGTTTAAGTTTAACTTGAGACTTTCGGTAGGGGGACACGCCCAGCAATCCAATGAAAAAGCCGCCGTACACAGTGGCACGGCGGCTAGGCAGTAGATACTTACCAGGCGTTCATTACGTTAAGCACCTGCGGCTTGGAGCGCTCGAGTTGGTATCCGAACTGCTCCCAGTTGTGCAGGCCCTGGGCCGGGTAGTTCGTCTGCAGGCGAACACCCGAAGCGCGGGCCCTCAGCTCCCACAGGCGGGTCGTGCCGTTAGCAAAGCCCTCCAGCGCCACGCCGGCCGCGATGTGCTCCAGACGGTAGCGCTGCTGATCCAGCGGCCCCGGGATGCCGGAGGCGGCGGAAACATACACGTCCGTTCCGTTCGCAGCCAGATCCGGGATCAGGTTGAAGGGGTCATTGCTGAAACGCTTCGGGCTGATGATGGAACCGTACATGGCGTTGATGTTGAAGCCGCCGGCGTCGAGAAGCGCGAGGCGCATAAAGGTCTGGGCACCCGGCAAGGTCGTGGTGAGGTAGCCGGAGTAAGACAGTGCCTGACGGAACTGCTCCGGGTGCTTGCCCGCGAGGGTAATAGCCGCGGTGGCACCCATGGACAGGCCAGCAATGGAGTTATTGTTGCGAGCCACGCCGAAGTTGCCCTCAAGGTAGGCCGGCAGCTCCTGCGTCAGGAAGGTCTCCCACTGGTAGTTGACCGGCTTGACCAGATCGTAGGTAGCCGGACCGTTCCAGTCCGCGTAGAAGGAGCCAGCGCCGCCCACCGGCATCACCAGGGTGATGTTGTGATCCACATAGGTGCGCGCGGCGTTGACGTCATTGACCCAGGCGTTGGTGGAATCGGTGGCGCGCAAGCCATCGAGCAGGTACAGACCCGCGTTACCGCCGTTCTTAGCGGGCTGGATCTGTACTGGGATGTTGCGACCCATGGCCTGGGACCACACGTCGCAGCGCTGTACCCAGTATCCGACGCGATCCCATTCGCAGGCGCCGGTGGCGTCTCCACGCAGCCAGTCACGGTGCGCGGCGGATGCTTCTTGCGTACCCGCGGTCACGACCAGGCCCAGAGCCACAGCGATAGCTGCCACCACTGAGAGGACCCGAGTCCGCAGGCCAGAGCTTAGTGAACTCATGTTTCTCCTTAACGTTTCTACTGCCACTAGTACATCGCCAACACGCCAGCGATAGTTACAGATCAATAACAGGAATCTTTCGTAGCGTAACGCACCCTGGCAATTTTCGCCTACCCATGGGGGTGCTTTCCAGCTCACGCCAAGCTAATGGACAGGATAATCGCTGGGATCATCGGAGAGCATGAGGGTGCGGCCCGAGGTCAGTGAGAAGGTTAGGTTCTTGAGGAAGCGCTCCCGGGTTAGGGGCTCGCTGTAGGAAGCGATGAGCTCTTGTACCTCTGGGCTTGCCAGCGCAGCGCGCGCCTGGCGGGTTGTGTCCTTGTCATACCACGGCGGGAGATACTCAATATCCGCGCCCGTCAGCGCAGCCTGCCACTCCACGTCGAGGTTTTTGTCGTGACCCACGCGCCCGCCTTCCTCACGGGGCATGCGCGCGGCCAGCGGCGTGGCCAGACCAATCGTGTCAAGAACCCGGACATTCAGCGGCGCGTTCATCGACGTCATACCCAAGTTCACCAGGTAGACCGTCGGCGGCTCATCCATACCCGGCTCGCGCCGAACGGTGAGCCAATTGAGAAGGTCTTTTTCCTCATCTTCCACATAGATGGTGGCCAGGGCATCTCCGCCCACCAGTTTCTTGCCGGCTTCTTCGTAGCCACGCATGAACTTCATCCCCAGGTAGTCTTTGGCCGAGCGCGGCGGGTAGCCAGCCTCGCGGTTGGTGGCATAGGTCCAGAAATCACGTTCGTCCACGATGGACAGCGGTTGCTCATAGGCCTCCCAGTCCGTCGGGTGCCCACGCAGCACGATGACGAAGGCCCACACCGCGCAGAAGGCCACTGCGAGCGAAGACACAAGACCCTTGAGCGGCAGAACAAACACGGGGAGAAGCGCAGCGAAGAGCGGCAGCAGCAGCATGCGGCCGTGCATGAAGTCACCGCCCACACGCAGCACGTACAGCACGTGCACCGCCGCGGCCCCCACCATCAAGTAGGTCACGGTGGTGGAGCTGCGCAGGGCTGCCGGGCGCAGCTGGGCACGGAAGGTCCACAGCGCCGCACCCGCCAGCACAAGAACGGGCAGGTACAGGGCATATGGCCCCACGAAATCCTGCAGGTAGTTCAGGCCGCTGTCCCACGCGCTTGACGACGCCGACTTGGCCACCGCCGTGTGCGGAGTCAACAGGCCGTAATAGCCCATGCGGAAGAATTGGTAGCCCGCCGGGATGGGCAGGGCCGCACCGAGGATCCCGAGCCAGACTTTCCAGTTGCGGTGCGCCGCCAAAAGCAGGAGTCCGGCAAGCCCGCCGTAAAGTGCGAACTCCGGGCGCACGAGCCAGGACAGACCAGCCCACAGCGCGAGCCAATAAGCACTATTATTCGTGCGGGATTGCGCCCAGTGCTGCAGCAGCGCCCAGAGGCCGGCGAGGTAGAAGATGGACAGTCCCCATTCCAGCCCGGAGGTGAAGAAATCACGGGCCGGGGGCAGTGCGAGGTAGACCAGCGCGCCTGCGGGAACCACGAGCGGTGCAGCAAACTGCCCCGATCGGTAGAAGGCCCGGGCCGTGGCCCACGCCCCCAGCACCATCGCCGCGACCGCCAGCAGGAGGCCCAGGTTGACGGCGATGGATTCCAGCGGGGCATTCGTTAGCCACCGCACGAGGAGGATGAGGTATTGCCACAGCGTGGAGGTATTGGCCTCCACGCGCTCGCCCGCGTTGAAGACAGGTCCATTGCCTTCCTCAAGGTTGCGCACCGTGCGCAGGACGATCAGGCCGTCGTCAGAAATCCAGCGGCGGGCGAAGCCACCCCAAAACGAGAAAACTCCGATCACGATAACCGAGGCCAGCGCGCTGAGCGCGGCTGCGGTACGTGTATCGGATTTTCGCATGAGGAGAGAGTCTAGCCCATCACTGCCGGCATGATGTAGACCGCCATGGCGATGCAGGCCAGCCACAGCAGAGCTAGGATCTGGAGGACGCGATCCTCCAGGGCAATCTCATCCGGAGCGCCGCCGTTGCCGCGGTCCACGTCGGCGGCATAGCGCAGGATCGCGATGGTAAACGGCACCATGGACACCTGGTACCACACGCTGGCCGGGCCATCAGACTCGTTGGAGAGCTGGAAACCCCACAGCGAGTAGGACATGACCACGGCGGTAGCGGCCAGGGTCCACACGAAGCGCAGGTAGGTAGGCGTATAGCCCTCCAGAGATTTACGGATCTTGGCGCCCGTGCGCTCCGCCAGAAGGATCTCCGAGTAGCGCTTGCCCGAGGCCATGAACAGCGATCCAAACGCGGCCACCAACAGGAACCACTGGGAGAGCACGATGCCCGCGGCCACACCGCCAGCCATGGTGCGCAGCATGAAACCGGAGGACACCAGGGCGATATCGATCACCGGCATGTGCTTCCACCCGAAGCAATAGCCCAGCTGCAGACCGATGTAGATGGCCATAACGATGGCGAGCTCTAGGCCGGCCGTGGCCAAGAAAGACAGGCCAATCGACCCGATGATGAGCACCGCCGCCATGATATAGGCCAGGTTCACCGGAAGAACGCCCGCTGCGATCGGGCGGAAGCGCTTCGTCGGGTGCGCGCGGTCCGCCTCCACGTCGCGGGCATCGTTGATGAGGTAGATGGAGGACGCGCCCATGCAGAAGACGATGAAGGCGAGGAGGACGTCGAGAAGCACACGCGTGTGGAACAGCGACTCCGCGCCCGCAGCCGCAGGGGCTGCCAAGACCAGCACGTTCTTGACCCACTGCTTGGGGCGCAGGGCCTTCACCATGCCATCGGCGAGGTTTTTCGGCGGCTTGCGCTTGCGGCCGGTATCGATACCGGAGGTGTGCGGCTCAGAGTGGAAGACTCTCTGCTCACCGTCGTCGACGCGGTTAGGACGTTCGCTCATGCGGTCTTCCTTTCATAGCGATGGCATGCTTCCGCGGTGGCGGCTCCCAGCAGGGCGCCGATCGCCGTATCGGATGGGTAATGTACCCCGAGCACCATACGCGAGGCCATCATGACCGGCACACCAACGAGCGGTGCCGGGGTTCCCAGAACGTGCGCGGCGCCCACGAGGAACGCGCTTGTCGACGTCGCGTGGGAAGAAGGAAAGGACAGCTTAGAAGGGGTTTTCACGCCGACTTTGACGTAGTCATAGTCCGGGCGCTTGCGCCGCACAATGCGCTTGATCACAACGCTGGCCGCATGCGCCGTAAAAGCGCCCACGCCGACGGCTACCCACTGGCGGCGGCGCGCCGGCTTCTGGTAATTCACGGCGGCGCCCAGACCAGATAGAGCCAGCCAACCCAGGGCGTGCTCGCCGAAGTGACTTAAACCCCGCGCGGTGGGCAGAACGCCGGGCGCATCGAAGGCCGCATCCTGGATCTTCTCGAGGACACGGGATTCGGCGACAGAAAGCTTATTGGGCATCGAAGACCTTTCGCCAGGACTCACGGGAGGTCAGCTCCGGCAGGGCCGCGCGGTACTCCGCGCGCAAGTCATCGAAGTTCTCCTCGATTTCCTTAAGCAGCTCGCGGGTGGACTTCACCAGCTCGAGGGCCAGTTCGCGGTCGCGCTTGCGGAAGGCCACGCCGGTGCCGCCCGCGGTGGAGACGGTGGCGGAATCCACGCGGGAAAGCGTGAACCAGCGGGCCTCCTCCGGGGTGAGATTGAGCTGCGGTGCTTCGTGGTGCGCCGGGTCTTCCTTAGTGACCAGGTGCTTGGCGGACTTGATGAGCCACGGAATCTTCTTGATCTTGCCCAGGCGGCCGCCGATATTGCGGGTGGGCACGCCCGGCGCGCCGGTGGGCGCGGGCAGCTGATCCGCCGAATCGATGATGACGGCGTCCGGGAATTCCTTGCGGATTGCGGCGATGCGCGGCAGCGAGGACTCCAGGATGTCGAAGAGCTGATCCGGGCCGGCCAGGAAGTCCTTCATGGCCTCCAGCTGGATGGCCATGGTGGAGTACTCCATGCACATGGTGTGCTTGAGGGTGGACTTGAAGATGGATTTGGTAATCCCGCGTGCATCGCCCTCGTGGTAGAGGGCCGCCACGATGAGGCGGTTGCGCAGGTGGAAGTAGGCCTGCCAGTCGATGGCATCGTCCTTATCCGCCCAGGCCATGTGCCAGATGGCAGCACCTGGCCAGGTCACCGTGGGGAAACCATGAGCAGCAGCGCGCAGGGAGTATTCGGTGTCATCCCACTTGATGAACAGCGGCAGCGGCTGCCCAATGTTTTCCGCCACGACGCGCGGGAAGAGGCACATCCACCAGCCGTTGTATTCCACGTCAACGCGGCGGTGCAGCGCGCGGGAGTCATACTTCTTCGGGTCGAGGTGGGACTGCGCGTCACCGATAGCGCGCAGCGGGTACTTGGCAAAGTCGTGGTCATAGACGGCGTGCTCGGCCGCACCCCACATGAAGTCGGCGCGGTTCACGCGCTCGCCGGTGGTGCGCAGCTGGGAACGCTCCTGCAGGTTGAGCATCTGGCCACCCACGATGAAGGGCTTGGCGGCGTAGCGCGCTGCCTGAACCGCACGGAGGATGGAATCCGGCTCGATGGCGATGTCATCATCCATGTAAAGGATGTACGGCGAGTCGGTATTCTCCAGCGCCTCGAACATGATGCGGGAGTAGCCGCCCGAGCCGCCCAGGTTGCCCTGGCGGAATTCGCGGAAGCGCTCACCGAAGTGCGCTACGGCCTCGTCATAGCCCGGCTCGTCCGCCGGGTGCTGGTTGCCCTGGTCCGGCATGAGGACATAGTCGATGATGCCGTCCACCACCGGATCCTCCGCCAGCGCCTGCAGCGCCGCGACGGCGTCGGTGGGTCGGTTGAAGGTCGGAATGCCCACGGCCACGCGCTTCTCCTGCGCCGGGTACTCGCTACCGTCCGGCAGGAGCTGCGGGTTCGGGGCGTGGGGGGCGCACCAGGCGACGTCGGCAAGCACGGTGTCCTCAACGGCAGAGGCATCGAACCACAGCAGGCCGCCGTCCTCGAAGTTCTTCAGGGGCAACTCAAACTCGTGGTGGCCGGTGGTCACCACATGGTTGGCCACGGCGATGCGCTGGCCGTCTTGCTTGGAACGGTAGAGGGAAATGTTGGCTTCGCCCTCGACGTCCATGACCAACACGATGGACTTCAGCTGGGACCAGCGGCGCCAGTAGGCGGCCGGGAAGGCGTTGAAGTAGGTCTCGAAGGAGGCCTCTTCGCCGGCCGGGATGGTCACGGAGGTGCGGCCGCTCCAGCTGAGGCGCTCGCGGTTTTGCTCGGACTCGATGAGGTAGAGCATGCGGACGTCGACCGGCTCGCCACGCTTGGGCAGCAGGATGCGCTGTACGGGTTCTAGCGTTTCGCGCACAGCAGAATTGTTGGCAGTCACGATATCTTCGGTTCTCCACACAGATTTCGACAGTATTCAGAAACCAAGATTAGTGGTTAAGTACTGCTGCGCTGAGTTCCCACGCGGCTGAGAGCTAAGCCGTGACGGCCGCATCCTCCGAGATGGGCTCGATACCCAGGCGGTTAAGCATGTAGAGCACGCGGGCGCCGAGGTCATCGGCCAGCTCGCGGGTCTCCTCTACGGTTTCTACCGTAGCGATATCCCAAATCTTGATGTCCTTGCCGACTTCGTGCGGCGCCAAAAGGAAATCGACCTCGATGGTCACGAACTCGTGGCCGCAATTGTCAGAGGCTCAAGAGAGTGTCGAATCGGAGGGAGATTGAGAAAGTAGAGAACAATACTGACTAATTTTTCGCTAACTGACAACTATTAACTCTGTACAATAAGAAGGATACTCCTCATAGCAACACCTGATCAGAGTGTCTTTCTTCCTATTTCAGTCAGCTCAAAGAGTCGACTTTAGCGAACCTCTTCCCAACTGCTCCCCAAGTGAGATAAACGCCGGTACAAACAAGAAATGCTGCAAAAAGAACGCCAGCAAGGGAAAACAAAACCTTCAGAGAAATCCCCGCCATCACATGCCCCAATGAGGAACCAAGGATAGCCAGATGCAATGTAGAACTCAGCACAGCGAAAACTACCGACAAGGCCATTGACAAAGTCAAGTAGCAAAAAGGCAAGCCGATGAACCGTGCGACATTGATCATCGGAGTTGCAACACCAATTCGCGCGAGCCGCTCAGTGATGACTTTAATCTGGTCCACCCCCGCGAAAAAAGAAAAAACAGATAGCAATCCAACGAATAGCAAGGGAAGACCAAAGATGATAAGAAAATCCCAGTCTTGAATGCCCTGGCCAAACTGCTCTAATGCCAGCACCTCTGTCTGGGAAACCGACAACACAATAGCGGGAATGCCAAGCACGTAGCACAACGGGAGAACTATCGCCTTTGTCGCTGAATGAAGCTCGGCCGAAAGAGCACCAACTATTGAAACACCCGCAGCAATCTTCGAAAAAGACGCCAATAACCTTTCAAGAGAGACAACTACAAAAAGCACTGTTCGACTGCCCACCCGCGGAGTTGACAACCTATATAGGAACACCCCCGACGAGGTGACGAGAATCCCCTCGTCGCTGTCGGACGGCGGTTTCTCGACCGGTGGCCCGGCCTCCGGCAAACCTCACCCGCGGCCGCCCGGGCCCTGTCCATGGACAAGCCCGGTCTGGTGCCCCCCGGCGCCAACGACTTCCGGTGCCACCCCGGGACGGTGAATTGCCCGTCATCCTCATTCCCGGGACCGGGTCGTCGAACAGCTCATCGGTACCGGTGCCTCGAACCACGGGCCCCGGGAGCACAGCGCAGCCGATCGCTTTGACGTCCACCCCGAGATGCGCCACGGATACTCCCGAAACGCCGGCAAAACGAACGCGCTTGCCTGGGAACAGCAGATCTCCGGTTCCATGCTGCTGAATGAGCTGACCATCGGCGACATCACTCGACCGAGCGTGCGGTACACCTTCCTGGGCACGCGGCACGACAATGCCGTGCTCCCCCACTAAAACTCCTTCGTGCGGGAACCCGGCGTCACCAACATCACCGTCCAAGACGTGTGCCCCGCCCACCGCACCGAGCACTACGGCTTCAATTACGCCCCTGTCGCCCAGGGCATCGTCGAGGACCCGCTGACCGGGACGGCGTGGCGGGACCACTGCACCGGTACCGGACCGGAGCGATAGTCCTCGACGGACGAGGATCAGGCGCCCGGGGAGCCGCCCGTCCGGCACGTCCACGACTCGGCGTAGCGGCCGCCCTTCGCCAGCAATTCATCGTGCGTGCCCCGTTCTGCGACCGTCCCGTCCTCCGAAAGCACGACGATGAGGTCGGCATCGCGGACGGTGTGCAGGCGATGGGCGACGACGATCACGGTGTGATCGCCGCGCAACGCTTCCATCGTGCCGACAATCGCCCGCTCAGTGGCCGCATCCAGCGAGGACGTTGGCTCGTCGAAAAGCACCACCGGGGAATCCTTCAGAAGCGCCCGGGCGATGGCGACGCGCTGCCGCTCGCCTCCCGACAGCAGCGTCCCCTCCTCCCCCACCGGGTTATCCCACCCGGAAGGCAGCAGCTCCACGATGCGGTCCACCCCGGATCGCCGGGCGGCCTCGCGCAAGCGGTCTCCGTCGCCGGGCCTGGAACCGAATCCGGGGTCGGCGAAGACCACGTTGTCCCGCACGGACGCGTCGAAGAGGAACGTCTCCTGGAACACCGGGGTCACCAGCGAGTTTACGCCGTCGGTGCCGATCCGAGGCAAGGGCACCCCGCCAATGAGGATCTCCCCCGAGTCCGGATCATGAAACCGCGACAGCAGCCGCATGACCGTCGTCTTGCCCGCCCCCGAAGGTCCCACTATGGCGACCAGCACTCCCTGAGGCGCACGGAAGCTGACGCCGTCGAGGACCTTCTTCTCCCCGTACCCGAAGCTCACGCCGCGGAACTCCACGTCATGCCCGTCGGGCAGCTCCGGTGCGGCCGGTTCGGGAAGGGCGGGGATCGCCCGCAGGTCACGCAGCGCAGCCAACGTGTTGCGGCCCGCGCCGAAACCGCCGGACAACGCTCCCGCCGTGGTGATCGGTCCGGTGAACTGGACGACCACAATGAGCATCGACGCCAAATGCGCCGGTGACATCCCGCCCGTCGCGGCGACCGCCACGGCGACGACCACCGCCGCCGTGAACACCGCATGGACGACCGAGCCCAACCGTCCGATGGCCGCGCCTTGCGTCGACGTCGCCTTCGCGAACGCATCGTGTTGGGCCTGGATCGCCTCATCCACCATCGCGTCCGCCGCCGAACCGTCGCCCGCGGCGCGAATCACCTGCTGGCCGCGGGTGAACTCGATCAGCCTGCCGGAGACGGCAGCGACGGCATCAGCATGCGCTTCGTCCGACTCCCCGCCGACTCGGCCAATGGCCCGGTAGGCGAAGAAGAGCACCGGCGCCGACGCGACGAGAACCAACCCGACGCGCCAATCCACCGCCAGAATTCCGAGAGCGATGACGGTCGGCGCAACCACAGCAGCGATGACGGGCCGCAGGATCACGTGCGGCACGGACGCCGCGAACGCCATGCCCGAAGACGCCATCTCCGAAAAGCGGCCGGCCGTGGACTTGGTGACGTACCCGAGTGGCAACGTCAGCACGCGTTCGCCCAGGGAACGCAGCAGGGACGACAGCACCGCTGCGGAATTCGCCCTGCCGACCGTCCCCGCGGCGAGGGACAGCACCGCATGGGCGGCCGCGAGGCCGGCGATGACACCGGTGAAACGCCACGCCGTCGCATCATCTCCCACGGCCAGAGCCGACAGCAGCGGCAGCAGCGCGACGAACGCCGCTCCCTGTGCCAGCGCGGCAAGCGCGGCCAACGCAATGAGCCACGCCAGCGTCATCTTCGAGCGCCGATCCGTCATCGACCACAAGTCCCGGATCATCGGTTCCCTGCCTTTTCATCGTCTGCTTCAGTGCCCCGCGGGGCGGATGGTTCGTCGTCGAGCGCGAACGCGCGCCACAGATCCCGGTAGCGGCCACCGCGCGCAAGCAACTCGTCGTGGGTGCCCGCCTCCGCGACCGCTCCCCCATCGAGAACGAGGATGCGGTCGGCGTTGCGGATCGTGCTCAATCTGTGCGCAATCACGATCACCGTCCGCGAACGAGCCAAACGCTCGATTGCGGACTGAATGAGGGCCTCGGAAGCCGGATCCGCGTAAGCGGTTGCCTCGTCGAAGATGAGCACCGGCGCGTCCGTGACAATCGACCTCGCGATGGCCACGCGCTGCGCCTCACCACCGGAAAAGGTCACGTCGACGTTGACCACCGAATCCAGGCCCTTCGGCAGCGCCGCGATGACCGTATCGAGGTTCGCGAGCTTCGCGGCCGCCATGATTTCGCCGTCGGTGGCGTCTCTCCTGGCCAGCCGGATGTTCTCCCGCAAGGGCAGCGTGAGCAACTGCGGATCCTGGAACACCACCGACACCGTACGGTGCACGTCGCGCACGGCGATGTCGCGAAGATCGTCGCCGCCCAGCAGCACCGAGCCTTCGACAGGGTCGTGGAAACGCGCCAACAGCCTGGCGACGGTGGACTTTCCGGAACCGGAGGACCCCACCAGCGCCGTGAGGGTCCCCGGTTCGAACGTCGCGGACATCCCGTCGAGGACCCGCGGCCCATCCCCGTAGGAGAAGACCAGGTTCCGAACCTCGAGCGCGCCTCCGTGCACGGGCACCGGCTCGGCGGACTCGGTGATCGGCGGCGTGCCCAGCACCTCCGCGATGGACTTCAGGGCGGCGATCCCCGCGATGATGGGTTCGGAGTTCATAGCCACCCTCACGATCGCCGCGGAGAGTCCAAGGCCGAGAACCAGCCCGGCGACGAGCCCCTCCGGTTTGCCGCCCGCGGTGTCCCTCAAAGCGAGGCCGGCGCCGCACACCACTGCGAGGACCGTGATCGGGGACGTCACCACGTCGATGAGCCCGAGATAGATGTTCGACTGCCGGGACCAGGCGGACCACGCGCGGACGAACGACGACGCCGCGGCATCGTAGCGGCCCGCGCCCTGGCTGGCGCGTCCGAAGGACTTCATCACCGGGATGCCGCGCACCAACTCGATGACCGCAGCCGTCACTTTTTCAGAGGCTCGTTCGTAGTCGCGCTGAAGACCGGCTCCGCGCGAAATCATCACGCCCATCAGGGCGAAGGTGACCAGCACCGGGACGACCGCCACCGCCGCGATCCGCCAATCGACCGCGACGAGCGCGATGAGGGAAAGCAGGGGAACCAGCACCGCCACCACGGTCTCGCCAACGGTGTGGCCCATGAGCTGGTGGACGGCCGCGACGTCCTTCTCAACCGACCCGATGATCCCCGACGAGCGCCGGGCGTCCAGCCAACCCAGCGGCAGCTTCCGGATATGGGCAACCAACCGGCGCCGGAGGTAGAGCTGCAGGTCGTTATCCGCCCGGTGCGAGAGCATGCCGGCGGCGCCGTCCGCAGCCATTCGCACCGTCGCGGCGACGACGATGACAACCACGGCCAACCACGTCCGATGCACCGGGGCCTCCGGGTACGTCATCGCGATGTCGATGATGCCGACCAGCGAAGCGACGGTAGCCACCGACGACAGGACGGACAACGCGACCACCGCACGCATCCGGGTCCGGATCGGGGCGAGCAGCGACCACGGGCCGACGGTCCCGTCCACGGCGCTCACTTCCCCGCCTCCCCGATCGCGCTTTTCTTCGCGAGAGTGCAGAAATACACCATGCCGGCGCGTGAGGCTCCGTCCAGCTTCAGCCCGTTGGCTTCGGCGAGGTCCTCGAGCTCGCTGCCCCGGAACACCCGGTGGCCCATCTTCGCCATGACAGCCATGTCGACCCGCTCGTTCACGTCGGGATCCTCGACGAACGTCTGCACGTAAGCGATGCCGCCGTCGGCGAGCAGCCCGGAGACCCTGCCGAGCGCGGCTCCCGCATCCTTCATTTGGTGGAGCGCGCCACACACCCAGATTTCACAGGCCCCGCCGGGCTCTCCCGCGAGCGGCGTGAGGATGTCGGCAACGTGGAATTCCGTCCGGGCCCCGAGCCCGTCGGCGGCGGCGCGTTCGCGGGCGATGCGGATCGCATTGGGCGACAGGTCGTAGCCGACGATGTTCGCCCTGCGATAGCGAGACTCAGCGGCGAGCGTGCGGGCGAGCCACCCGGTTCCACAACCGAGGTCGAGGACCCGGGCCGGCGCATCCGGCCCGGGATCCAGCGCACGGAGCTTCCGGTACACGGCAGCGACGTCCATCGGTTCGCGCGCATAGCGGCTTAGGAACCTCGGCTGGACCTTGTCCTCGTAGGCCGCGAGGAGCCTGCGGTTGTTCTGGACGATCTGGGCGATCGACTTCATCTGGTTCTGTCTCCGGGTATGTGGGCCGCGTCCACGCGGCGGTTTCGGGTTAGATGCTCGGATTCGCGGGCCGTCGTCGGCGGCGATGCCCCCGTGGACGTGCCCGTCATGCAGACTCCCCCGGCCTCGTTTTCACGGCGATGCCCCACGCCGCGAGCACGGCGATACCAAAGAACCAGGCCGCGCAGACCACCAGACCCGCAGCCCCGGTGCCGTTGACGGCCTCGCCGGCCGCGGATACGGGGGTGTGCCCGGCGATTCCGCGCAGGAGGGGACGGAAGTGGTCGGCGGGCATGAGCACCGTGTTGACGAACATCGCAACGATGATTAACGGGATGAGGGCCACGGATCCCTGGGGGCTGGTGATGGAGAACGCGATGTACGTGCCGGTGCATGCGGCCGCCGCGGCAACCATCGCGCCGGTCACCGTGATCCTCCACCACCAGGACACCTCAGGGGGGCTGTCGGAAAGCAAGGCGGCCACCGCCGCGACGACGACCGTCATCGCCATGATCCGGATGAACTCGGCGATGATCCGTGCGGTCGGCACGGCCGCGTACGGTGCCGGCATGGTGATCAACCGCTCGTGGAGGCCATTGCTGCGTTCAACGAACACAGTGGACGATCCCGTGATGGCCAAGATGAACGCCCACGTCGTCACGACCAGGATGACCGCGTTCGGGAATTCGAACTCTCCGGTGAGCTGCCTGACCAGGCCACCGAACATGCGGTTGACGATGAACAGGTACACGAGCGGAGCAATGAACGTCATGAACCAGAAGTCAGGGCGCCGCAGCCAAGTATGGACGATGCGCCGCAGATGCACGAAAATGGCGTCGATCATGATTCGCTCCTCAAGGTGAACCGGCGGATGAACAGGACGATTCCGACGACCGCCGCGACACCGAGCCACAGGGCGGCCTCTTCCCCGGCGTGATCCGGGAAGGTGCCCGGGGACGCCGCCCTGATCACCTCGATCACCGGCGAAAAAGGCATGTGGCGCACGATGTCGCGCAGGGAGCCGTCCAAAGCGGTCGCCGGAATGAACGCGGTGGAGAACATGAGCAGCAGCATTTCCAGCGCCTGGATCGATGAGGCTGTCGACACCGGGGCGGGCACCATCAGGATCACCCCGTCCGTGACCAGGGACAGGACCGCGGCGGCGAGCAGTGACCACAGGACTGTCCACGCGACGTCACCGAGAGCCATGTCGAGGCTGCAGGACCACGCGACGACCAGCAGCGCCGCGATCGACGCGGACATCCGCAGCACATCGGTGGCGAGCCTGCCGGCGACATAGCCGCCTGTGGCCCCGGGCAACACGCGCACGCGGTCAACGAGCCCGGATTCGACGTCCTGTCCCACCGCCATCGCCGACGCCGCGGCGGTGAACATCGCCGCCTGGAACAGGCAGCCGCCGAGCACGAAACGCAGGTACCCGAAGCCGGATTGCTCTGCCGAGTACCCAAACACCGCGTACAGGCACAGCAGGAAGAGGGGAGGAACGACGAACATGGAGATCAGCGACGCGGTGTTGCGTCGCAACAGCAGCAGATCCCGACGGAGGAACGCCGCGACCGACGTCGCACTCATCGCGCCGCACCCCCTGCGTTCATCGATATGAATACCTCGTTGAGGGTGGGCGGCGACACGCTCAGCGAATCCGGCAACGCTTCCGAGGCCTCCATCGCCTGCGCCACCGCCTCGAGGACCTGCGGTCCGGGGTCGACGTCGAGGGACACCGACTTCCCCGCGACGCGGGCGCCGTCCAGGCACGTTCCTCCGAGGCAGCGGGCGAACGCCTCCGCCTCGGCGGTGGTGGCAAAGGACACGCGGAGCACGTGCGACCCGAAGTCGCGGCGCAATTCCTCCGGCGTTCCGCTGGCGACGATGCGGCGGTCCTTGAGCAGATGGACGTGGTCGGCCAGTGCCTCCGCCTCTTCCAGGTACTGGGTGGTCAGCACCAGGGTCATTCCGTCGTCCCGCAGTTGCCGGATGAAGCCCCACAGCTCTTCGCGGCTGACCGGGTCCAGCCCCGTCGTGGGTTCGTCGAGGAACAGCAGCCTGGGCACGACGCACAGCGACGCGGCGATGTCGAGGCGGCGCCGCATGCCACCTGAATAGGCCGACGCCAGCGTCGAGGCACTGTCTGCGAGCGAGAATTGCGCGAGCAGTTCCGTCGCGCGGGCGGCCGCGTCGGCGCGGTCGAGTCCGCGCAGACGCCCGAAGAACTCCAGGTTCTCCCGGCCGGTGAGGTTCTCGTCGATCGCCGCGAATTGGCCGGTGGTGGCAATGTCGGCGCGCACGCCCGCCGGGTCCTCTTTCACATCGCGCGAGAAGATGCTCACCTCGCCGGAGTCTGCGGTGATGAGCGTCGACAGGATTCGGATGAGGGTGGTCTTGCCTGCGCCGTTGTGGCCGAGGAACGACACGATCGACCCGGCGGGCACGGTGAAGCTCACGCCGTCGAGCACATGCTTGCGCATCCGGGCACCGCGCTTTCCCTTGCGCCCGCCGTCCGGCGGAGCACCTGCCCCGCCTTCGGGCGCGGTGCCGGCTGTGCCCGCAATCGGGTAGCTCTTCGTGAGGTCGCGGACGACGATCGCCGCACCCCGTTCAGCTTGATCCGTCATCGTTTCTCCTTTTCTTTGGTGTCGCAGTGGGCCGCTGCCGGCAGTGGCCCCGTGGTCGGGTTGTCATGCGGCGTTTCGATATGGATGCCTGCATCGCGGGCGAAGGCGAGGACCGGTTCGAGGAGCCGGGGGTGGCTGACGAGATCCCGGCACCCCGGCGCGACCGGCTTCCCCGCGACCGACGCAACGGTGGCGGCGGCAATGGCCGCGGTCATTTTGTAGGAACCCGGGCCAGTCGCCCGGACGACGGTTGTCTCGGCCGCCGACCCCGCATCGCCCGCGCCGGCGGAGGACAGTGCGATGACCAGCTCGGCGGGTTGCGGAGTGCCGTTCGCCCGCGCCTTCCGCGACGTCACGGCCGCCCCGAGACGGGCGAGCAGACCGGAGACGACGGGCATCGCGTACAGTCTCGACGTGCGGATCTTCTCCACCGACTCATCGGGGAGAGCATCGAAGGCGACGTGGTAGGAAAATCCGAGGATCGAGGGGCACACCCCGCGTACGACGTCGATGTCCGGGCATTCGTAGCCGATTCCGCTTTGCGACGACACCAGGTTGCGCCGCACTTCGACGATGGCGCCGCCGAGCATCGCGCGGTATCCGCCGCGAATAGTCCGGAACATCGACTCGACCGACGCGGCCCCGGATTCCTGGTCGGCGCCAATTCGCAGATCGACCCGCACATCGCGGACCTCTTCGGCCCCCGCAGCGCAGGCCCCGAGCATCAACAGGGCCGTCGACAAGCCTGGGCACAGGCCGAACCCGGTGAGCACGGGAACCCCCTCCCGCCGAGCATCCCCGTCGAGGGCCATGATTGCGCGGCGGGCGTCGATCGAATCGTTGACGTCGATGTACCCGGTGCCTGAGTCGATGCAAGCACGGGCGAGTGAGTCTGCATGCACCTCGAACGGGCCGATGCCGGCTTCGGCCAACCGAGTCGCAGCCGCCACCGCCTCCGCATGGACCCGGCCGTACGGGACGAGGACGTCCCGCCGACTCTCGACGAAGGTGATCCCCTTCTTCGTCTCATCGGCCTTGTCCCGAGGCACGTCGCTGATGGTCCGGATCGTGTTCACTGGTACCTCTTTCGGTTGTCGGCGCCATGCCGGTGCCGGGCGGACCGGGCCCGCATGGCGCGACCCGGAGGATGTGTCTGAAGGGTTGAAGCAACTGGGTGGGGCGCGTCTCCGTACAGGCTCGGAAACGCTCGCGGGCTCGGGGCCCGCCGGTTCCGGGTGCCCGTCAAGTCACTGCGGACACCAGGGCGGCAACGAAGGCCGCGGCGGACGCTGCGGCCGCGAAACCGTCACGCACTCGCCAGGGGTGATCGGTGCGGAAGGTACGCCGCGGATGGCGGCCGAAGTTGCGCATCGCCAGGGTCAGGGACAGCTTTTCGGCGCAGCGCACGGCGCTGACGAACAGGGGAAAGGCGATGCGCGCGGGCGTCGTCGCGCGAATGAAGCCGGAGCGGAAAGACTGCCCCGGTCGCATCGAGCGCAATCTAATCGCCCATGTCAGCTGGGGGATTTCGCTGCGCAGGAACGCCGCGATGCTCACCCCGGAAATCGCTATGGTGCACCATGTGTAGGGCACCCGGAGGCGTTGCACCATGGCGTCGAAAAGCTCCTCGACGCGCATACACGCGGAGACCAGGACCGTCCCCGCAAACACGGCCGTCAGTAGCAGTCCGTGATGGATGCCGTGGCGGACAGCCTCCGCCGGATCCCCACTGCCGTAGAACTCGGAGCGCCACCCGAGCAGGCCGAAGAACACCCCGATCAACAGGACGAGGAGGACCTTCCCCGCCGTCGCCCGAACGTCACGTTCCGCGATCGCAGCGAGTGCGAGGAACGCGACCCCCGTCAGAGCGAGAACGGCGTCTCCGCCGGAGAGCAGCCCGGCGACGAGGACGAGCATCACCGCCGCGACAATCGTGATGGCGTTCAACCCCGCGCGCCTTCGAGCGGCGGATCCACTGGTCCAGGGGCTTTCGTCCAAGGACGTCCGTGCGCCGGCCGCGGGCAGTGCGCGATCCCGCCGGGACGACTCCGGGGAAGCCGGCACGTCGGCTGCGGGACCGGACCAGGCGACCTTCCCTTCGGCGACGATGCTCGCCCGATCCGCCCACGTTCGCGCAGCACGGCGGTCGTGGCACGTGAACACAACGGTTCCGCCGGCCCCTGCGTATTCCGCTAGGGCATCCAGTACGATGCGCGAGCTCGGCGAATCCAGATGCGCCAACGGCTCGTCGAGAAGCAGCAAACGGCGATTGGCCGCCACCGCCAGGAAGATGCCCAACCGTCTTTTCTGTCCGCCCGACAGGACGAACGGCGAGACGGGGTCAAGTGCCCGGGGGCACAAGGCTTCCCGCAGTTTCCGCAGCTCATCGGCGCCGAGTGGTCCGTGCGGGTCCGTGCCGGCCAGCGCGGAGTCGATTTCCGCGGCGACGGTCGCGCGGGTGAACTGGTGCTCGGGGTTCTGGAACGCCAACGACGCGAAGGCGTCGGGGACGCGCCGGGCGGACGCGCCGTCGATCCGTATGTCCGCTCCCGCCTTCATCTGGCCCGACAGCACCGCCAGCAAAGTGGACTTACCGGCTCCGTTGGCGCCGACTAGAGCATGGATCTCGCCCCGTTCCAGTGTCAGATCAGCCCCGTTCAGGATCCGCTCCCCGCCCCGGGCCACGTTGGCTCCGGTCAAGGCCAGCAGCGGAACGGCATCCGCCTCCGATTCCGGATCGGCGCCATTCCCGGCTCCCCGGGACCTTCGCCGCCGGTCCGGACCGGGACGGTCCGGCGCCCCCGTGCCCGGCGTACTGGCGTCCGGCGTTCCGGCGGTCGCGGCCGTCGTCGCAATGTCCTTCACCGCGATGCCATCCGGCGCTCCGTGGGCGGCGACGCTCCCGTCCGCATCGAGGATCGTCACCGTGTCGACCCACCCGTCGAACGGGCGGAGGTCGTGCTCGATGAGCAGGATGACGCGCCCCGGGGCCCGCAAATCACGGATGGCGGCGAACAGCGACCGGCGACCGTCCTCGTCGACGTGGGCCGCGGGCTCGTCGAAGATCATGACCTCCGGCGCCCTGGCCACCGCACCGGCGATGGCCATCCGCTGGCGTTGCCCGCCCGACAAAGCCCACGGATCCTTCTCCGCGAGCTCTGACAGCCCGAGCTCTGATAGGGCCGCGGCTGATCGCTTGGCGACGATGTCGGCTTCCACGAGGGAAAACTCGAGGGCCATGGCCACGTCATCGACGACTCGGAGCGTGAGCACCTGCGTCGCCGGGTCTTGCCCGACGAAGGTGACTCGGTCCCCGTCCACGGGGCATTCGGTGCCGTCGACATCAACGATGTGCACGGATCCGGCATGGTCGATGGGGATGTGCGAGGGGATCAGTCCAGCGATGAGGTGGGCCAGGCTCGTCTTTCCGCATCCCACGGGTCCCGTGATGACATTGATCGTGCCGAAGTCGAAGGAGAGATCCACCATGTCGGGTGCCCATCGCCCATCGGCGTGCCGCACGCCAGCGCCACTGACCCGTAACCGGGCCGGGGCCGTCCCACGTGTCGCACCGGCGCACGCAGGTGCTCCGCCGGTCACTGGGTGACCCCGCGGCTGCGAAGCCCCTTTGCGACGGCAAAGCCCAGGACCAAAAACACCAGGCTCGATGCCAAGGCTACGGCGAAGCTGATCAGGGTCATGGGCGTGGTCGGCGAGTCGACGCCAACTGCGCGCGGGGCCATCGTTCCCATCAGCGCGGAGAACAACATCGCCGACGCCACGAACTGGGTACGCGTCCACCGCCGGTACAGGGTGACCATGAATGGAAGCTCGATGAGCAATCCTTCCATGATCAGCGCCCCGATCGCGGCGACGCCGAACGGGGTGGTCGCCGCGGACACGACGCCCATGGCAAGGCACGCAATGAGGCTCGCGCCAGGCTTGCGGACGACGATGAGGGGAACGACGCACTGCAGGAACCACAACCCGAGCGTCGCCGCGACGAGATAAACGTGGGCGATGCCGGCGAACACCTGCAGGTAGGTCAGGGGCACGACGACGAGAGACCCCGCGACGCCGATCGCGGCGGCGACGAGCATATCGCGGGTGGATGGTCGGCCACCCGCTGCGACCGGTGCGACGTGTACCAACCGCCCGTCGTCCGTCTGCGACGCCACCGCGTCGCCGTCGCCCGTCCCGTCCGGGCCCGCGTCCCCGACTCCCCCTCCGGAGAGGGGTTCTCTGGTCGATCCACGTTTTCTGTTCATCGTCGCCGCCTCGCTTCCGTTGCCGATTCCCGATCGGAACATAACTTGAAACAGTATTAGGTTAGGCAATCCTTATCAACTTATGCCAGACTCGAACTATTGACTTTGCCCCCGCTCCCCCCATTACGTTGTTAGCAGTTCCACCTCAGGACACCGAAGATTCATAGCCTGTCCACCCGATTGGGCTGGTTATGTTTATTTCCGGTCCCTCCGTCTGAAAGGACAGTGGAACTAGTCGCTGGCTTCGGTATGGCTTA